>JABJMI010000923.1 GCA_018659505.1 Planctomicrobium sp. | reverse complement strand
TTTTAACGCGGTGTCCATTACTGTGACTGTTTGCTGAGCTGTTTTCTGTTTAGTTTCAGCATCCAGAAGTGCTTTTGCTGATTCTTTGACTTTGGTATCAGCATCAGAAGCAACTTTTTTTGCATCCGTAAGTTGTTGTTGAGCGGTTGCCAATTTTTGGTTTTCAACTTGCAACTTGGTCTTAGAATCCGCAGATGCTTTCTTGTGCGTTTCAAGTAGGACTTTCATCTCCTCAATCTTTTTGAGAGTGACAGCTTGAGCAGTCTGCTGATCTTTTAGCGTTTGAGTTACAGTCTCCAATTGAGTCTTCAGGTCTGCATTCTCTGGCTGTTCAGAGCTAGATTTTGTGAGTTCCGCAACCTGCTTTTCTGTTTCACTTATAGTGACTGCTGCCTTTTCACTCTCAGCTTGGAGCGTTGCGAGGCTAGTTTCTGTGGTCTTGAGATTTGCCTCGTGAGTTTTGTCTTCTTCCATCAGTTTATTGACTTGGGTCGCCAATTCAGTTGATTGTTTATTCAGCTCGTTCACTTTTTGAGTGGCAGCGTCAAAAACTTTCTTCAGTTGTTCAGCGTTTGCTTTTGCAGCAACGATCGCTGCAACCGCAGTTTTTAATTGCGTTTGTGATTCTTGTAATTTCTTGGTTGCTTCAGTGAATGCAGCTGTGGTGGTTGTTTTACTTTGAGTCGCTGCCTGTTCGACTGCTTTGGCTTCGTCTGCTTTCACCTTTGCTTCGTCGTTCAACTTCTTGAGACGTTCAGCATTGGCTGGATTTCTGCTGTAGCTGACTGGTCCCGAAGTCTTCATCCAGACGGTATAGATTCCCGGAGGTGAATTCTCTTTGATGAACATTCTAAGAGTCTTCGCAGCTTCCCCTTTTTCTAAGGCAGAATTCGGAAAGTCGATGTTTGAGGTTTTGGGGAGTCCTTGAGTTGTTAGTGTCACCTTCGCATCAAAACCGTTGCGTTTATCGAGTTGAACCGGAATCAATAGTTGTCGACCTTGATTGACAGTGAAACGGTGGGAATCACTTTTCACCTGAAACGGTGCCACTTCTGCAATGACGGAAACGGTCAACCGGTCGGTCACTCTCGAAATAGCGGGCACGTTGGCAGCTGAACTCCAGACGACAGTTCCACAACGAACTTGATGTGTGACTTGCTTCCTGCTCTGGTCTAAATCTTGTTGGGTCTTCGTTACAGCAGCCTGTGATGCATTAAGTTTCACCTGAGCCGCATTCAATGCCGCTTCCGCGGCAGTCTTTTGAGCGATGATTTGATCGAGAGCTTTCTTGAGATTCTCTGCTTGGGTTTTCAGATTCGCATCATCAGGCTTCTCTGTAGATGCTTTCATCGCGGTCTCGAAATCTGCTTGTGGCTTCTTAACCTTTTCAATCGCGTCATTCAGTTTCTTCTGTAAATCCGCAATTGGTTTAGAATCGTTCACGACAGCAGTTGAAGCGGCTGCGAGTGCTCTTTCGAGTGCCGGGTTATCAACATGAGCGGTTGAGTTCAGCTTAATTCCGTAGAGACCAACAGGAGCATCGGCTGCACTGGTGATGACCAAGGTACTTGACGTGACTCCCGCACCGATGACAACTTCTGGACAACTCAAACCGGCAGGCAATTGTTCTGCGGAGAGCGTGATCGGTCCATTGAATCCATCTTGTCGAAATGCCAAAACAGAAATTGGAAACTGATCCCCTTGGCGTAACCCGGTTGGCCAAGTTGCTCCTACAGTGGGAGCAACTGGGACCGCGACAATTCGAAAGTCAGGATTTTCAATTCGGATACTTAATGTATATCGCAACATGGGATGACCACGTGCTTCCCAGTAGCGATCCCGTAAGATGACTTCGTAGAGACCATCCGCAGGAATTTGCAGTCGAAACGCCGGGTCGTCTGTTTTCGTTTCGAAAACATTCGCCAGTAAATTCGTCGCGACGTCGTCTTGAGCTGTCAGTCGTTTAACCTGTTCTGGTCCCTCGGCTGGTTTCGTGATTTGATTGACGATCATATAAGGATCTGCATTTGATCCGAGACGCTCTGCGACGGCTTCGATGAAATAGACTTCACCTGCTTTTGCTTCAAAACGAAAACGATCACTGTCTGCGATTTGACCAAATTGTCCCCCGACTTCAACGGGAACCGCTAAAAGTTGAGCGGTCGCGGCTTCGCTATTGGGTTCGACTTCTGCAACAACTGGCTGTGCTGAAATGCCAATGCGTACAGGATTCGAACTGACGCCTTGCGAGTCAAAGCGATAGGAGAATGCGTCCATGGAAGATGCAACCGGTCGAACTCGATTCTCGACATCCAAGAGGTCAGACTGTGCAGGGATGTCGATTTCAACATCAATTTTATCGAGTGCGACATCATTATAAATCTGTTCGGACTTTTGTCCCCCCGGCAAATTGTAGCCATAGAGAGAGAACTTCCCTTTCGTACCGGCTTGCCCAGAAGGAGGCCAGACGAATTCGATGTGTGGATTCGTGCGGGCGTGTAAGCGATAGAAGTATTCATTTCCATTGCGATATGTGATGTCACGAATCTCGATGCAATAATCACCGTCTGCGGGAACATCAAAAGCGAGGACGGGATCGTAACCGATTGAATTCCGGGACCAGTCAAGTCGTCGGCGACCGCTGCCATTGTAAATTGCAACAACTGGATTCATGCGTGAATCTAAGCGTTCTGACCAAGTATCGAAAACAATTCGTTGACCTGCTTTTGCTGAAACTCTGAACCAGTCGATATCGTTGCCGGATTCCAATCGTCCGTTGACGACCTGCCCTAATTCAAACGGAGCGGCTTTATCTGGAGTGTTGTTATCTGCCGGGTCTGCCGCGACAGGGGAATGGTCAACAGCGAACCGACGAGGATTACTGAAACCGAAAAGTCCACCACAACGGACTTCATAAACACCGGTTGGAACATCGGCAGGAATCTTAACGATGAAGGTATTCGCAACAGGAATTTGCATTCCGTTGCTTTCCGTCATTTTTTGTTTCGCTTCAATTTTCGGATGCGAGAAGACCAGTTCTTTGATTTCTTCAAGGTCAGCACCAGAAAGAACCTGCACCTCAAATTCCTGCCCTATTTGCCCGCCACTGGGGAGCAATGAATAAAGCCTGATTTGTGGCAACTGAGCGAATGCTGTTGAGCAAAGTGCGATTCCGCATACCAACGAGAAGGTGAACACTCGCTTGAGTTTCAATTGAGACATGTCGATACCGTGGAGGGAGGTCGTGAGGTTGTCAACGAACGCTAGCGTCGCAGCGATCTGTAGGTCGGCATACACTAATAAATCACAAAATGCCGGTGAGGAACCGGCACTTTGAAAAGAGCTTTATTAGTGATTGAACAAGAATTCTTTCGTGTTGATCAGTGCCCACAAAATGTCTTCGTAGGCAATCTTTTCGTTCTCATTATTCTTTTCAATATGTGTCATCGCGATTTTGAGTTCTTCCGCTTCCGGCTGTCGAGCATAAACCCAACGATAGAGTTCCTGGATGCGATCTTCGTGAGGTCGATC
>JABJMI010000905.1 GCA_018659505.1 Planctomicrobium sp. | reverse complement strand
GGTGCTGAGACGTTGATTGACCTTCCCCCCTATAACGGTACCAGTGTTTGATAGACATTGGTCATACTGAAACCGTTCTAGACAAGGAGAAGGATGCATGCCTCAGGTGCGTTACACGACTGAACAGATCATCCACAAGCTGCGAGAAGTGGAGGTGGTGATTGCTCAAGGGATCTCAGTGAAGCAGGCTTGCCGCCAGTGCAGCATTGCGGACAAGACCTATTACAAATGGCGAAAAGAATACGGTGGTCTGAGAATGGACCAGGCCAAGAGATTCAAGGAGATCGAGAAAGAGAATGCTCGTCTGAAGAAGCTGCTCGCTGAAGCAGAACTCGACAAGGCGATTTTGAAAGAGGCTGCCTCGGGAAACTTCTAAGCCCATTGAAGCGGAGAAAGGCCGTGATCTATGTCCGCAACACATTGGGCGAAGAAAAAGTCTCGGAACGTCGTGCCTGTCGAGTTCTTGGACAACCACGTTCGAGTCAACGTCGAGAACCTCATGTTTCCGACGATGAACCTCGTTTGATCAAAGACATGGTGCGTCTGGCTTCTGAATATGGTCGTTATGGATATCGCCGGGTGACGAAACTTCTGCACTGGGAAGGTTGGAATGTGAATCACAAGCGAGTTGAACGTCTCTGGAAGCAAGAAGGTTTAAAAGTCCCTCAGAAACAGCCGAAACGAAGACGCTTATGGCTGGGAGATGGTTCTTGCATCAGATTGCGGGCCGCTCACAAGAACCACGTCTGGACCTATGACTTCGTGCATGCTCGCACTCATGATGGACGGGCATTCCGGATGTTGACGCTCATCGACGAGCACACTCGTGAATGTCTGGCAATTGATGTCCGTCGGAAACTCAACAGTGAAGATGTCCTAGAGCGATTGAGTGACTTGTTCATTCGACGTGGCACACCAGATTACATTCGCAGCGACAACGGTCCCGAGTTTACTGCTAACAAAGTCCGTGAATGGCTGGGCCGTGTTGCCGTGAAGACATTGTTTATTGAACCAGGCTCCCCATGGGAGAATGGTTACATCGAGAGCTTCAACGGGAAGCTGAGGGATGAGCTGTTGGACCTGGAGATCTTCGACACGTTATTGGAAGCGAAAGTTCTTATTGAAAGATGGAGAATCGATTACAACACAATCCGTCCACATAGTTCGCTGGGGAATGTTCCCCCGGCTCCGGAAGCGTTTCATCCGTGCTCACGCACTCCGGCTACGCCTCCGTCCGTGAGCACGGATGAACTTTCCAAACAACGACCCTAACACTGGTACCACACTGGGGGGCTGGACAATGTCAGGTCGCCAGACGAAAGTCCTCAACGAACAGGCGGAGCGTTATGGGATCCCGTTCGGTGGTCGTTCAATCAACCTGCCACAAGTCGTCCGTGCGCTGCATGAGTTCCTGGCGGCCAACGCACGGAGGTTCATTGATGACGATGATGACCTGCTCAATGGCAATGTCTCCTCTCCTGCCCTGGAACGCTATCGTGAAGAACGAGCTAAACTGGCACGACTGGATCGGTTGGAACGGGAACAGAAATTGATTCCCCGCGACGAGATCCGGCAAGGACTGGGACAGGTGGCTGCGATCCTGAGAACAGCGGGGGATGTCTTACAGCGACAATGCGGTAACGGTGCTGTCGAGATCTTGAACGAAGCCCTCGATGACGGAGTCGAAGCAATCGCTCAACTCTGTGGAGATGCTGCTGACAATGATGATCAACAGGAGCCTGACGATCGATGAGACTCTCCCCCAACACCGAGCAGGAGCTCAACTGGTTCCTCAAACGATCTCGCGCGAGTCAAGTTCGTTCGCTACGGGAGTTCGCAGAGGCTGAGATTGTGATTCCCGATGGACCCTATGAAGGTCGTAAGTTCCGTTGTCATCGCCAGCCTTACACCGGGCTGTGGTTCGATGCGATTGATTCCGGGAGTTGGAACCGGTTCGTGGCGACCGGACCAACACAGTCCGGGAAAACCCTCGCCTGTTTCCTGGTGCCGTTGTTGTATCACCTGTTTGAGGTGGGAGAAACGGTCATCTGTGGTTTACCCGATATGGACATGGCATCGGACAAATGGCGAGAAGATATTCTGCCGATCATCGAGAAATCCCGATACCGGAACCTGATGCCGAGCAAAGGTGGTGGCTCCCGCGGTGGGAAAGTCGAAGCGATTCAGTTCCTGAACGGTGCCACACTGAAGTTCATGTCGGGTGGTGGGGGAGATAAGAGTCGAGCGGGGTTCACATCCCGAGTGGTGGTGATCACGGAAACCGATGGGATGGATACTCCTGGTGCCAGTAGTCGTGAATCTGACAAGGTGACTCAACTCGAAGCACGTACCAGAGCGTATGGTTCCAGGAAACGGATCTATCTGGAATGTACAGTCTCCACCCAACAGGGACGGACGTGGCAGGAATATCAAAACGGGACTAGTTCGAAAATCATTCTTCCCTGTCCGCATTGTGGTGAGTGGGTCTCACCGGAGCGAGAGCATCTGACTGGCTGGCGAGATACTGAGTCACAGGTTGCAGCCAAGGATCGTGGTCAGTTCCAATGTCCGGCCTGCAGTGAGCGTTGGAGTGATACGGAGCGAGTGCAAGCGAATAGTGATTCTCGCTTACTGCATGCGGGACAAACCATCGATGAACAAGGTGCTGTGGTTGGAGACCTGAAACAGACGGAAACACTCGGCTTTCGCTGGTCTGCAGTCAACAACTTGTTCCTGGAATCAGGGGAGATCGCCGCTGATGAATGGAGAGCTTCTCGTTCTGCCGATGAAGAGAGCACAGAACGTGAGATGCGGCAGTTCGTGTGGTGCTTACCAGTGCTTCCCTCCCGTTGGGAAGAGACCGCGATTCGGGCTGAAGAGATTACGCATCGGGTCGTTCGCTGGTCACAAGGTGTAGTTCCCCCTGAAACTCAGCATCTGACCGCAGCGATTGATCTCGGTAAGTATCTGTGTCATTGGGTGGTTGTGGCGTGGCAGAACAAAGCGACCGGACAGATCGTGGACTATGGTCGGATCGAGGTGGCGTCACCGGAACTGGGGGTTGAGAAAGCGTTGACGGTGACGCTGCGGGAATTTGCGGAGATGCTTGAAAATGGATATCCAATCGCAGAGAGCGAACATCGGAAACAAGTTGAGGCTGTGTGGGTCGATGCGGGGTATATGGCGGAAGTCGTTTACACGTTTTGCTTGAAGCAAGAGGGGAAGATCTTCTATCCCTCTGTTGGTCGTGGTGCGTCGCAGCAACGTCAGCAATGGTACAACCGTCCGACCTCAACCGGTTCTGTTGTGAAAAAAATCGGTGAGGGTTATCACATGAACCGGCTGCGCTCGCCACGAATCGATCTACTGGAAGTGAACGCCGATCACTGGAAGACTTGGGTCCACCAACGGCTGACAACTCCAGTTGATGAAACTGGTTCGATGATGATGTTTCAGGGCGCGCCGCATGAGCATCTTGCGCTGGCGAAACACCTGACCGCCGAACGGAAAACCGAAGAGTTCATTAGCGGCAAAGGTGTGGTGACCAAATGGGAACGGGTTCGAAAGAATAACCACTGGTTCGATGCATTATACAACGCCTGTGCTGCGGGGCATTACGTGGGCGTGCGGTTACTGGATCAGCCGCAACCAAAACAACCGCAGCAATGGGGGAAGCTGAGCACCCTTGCCACCAACAAACACCAGCAGCGTTCGATGAAAGAACGCTGGAATGACATGCGCGAACGGTGACGGTTGTGTTAGAACTGCTGGAACTGGAAGTCCTCGAAAAGATCGCCGCAAACGGCAAGCTCAACATCGTGGTGGGGGAAAAGAACCCAGGCGAGAAGGGCCTGGCCGACAAGGTGATCAACCTGCTTTAGCCGTCTCTGACGGTGACAATCGACACCCCTTGGTGCGAGAGATCGGACCAGGGGTGTTTTGGGCGCAGTCATTGATTCCGAGCAAATCAAGTCGTGTTTCGACTGGGAAGGAGATTGTATTGGCTCGATCAACGAGACGATTTTCAGAATTTCAGTAATTCCCAGTTAATCCCACCCTGTAACGACGGTATTTATTGAACAATTTGAAAGTTTTTACATGCCTTCCGGGCACTGAAATTCAAGAAAACATTTGGAGAAGTACATGATGTTAAGACTCGCAGTTCTGGGATTCGTGGCGATTACTCTGTTAACAGTCTTCGGGAAAGTGCTAACTGCAAGTGGAGGATACGAATCGGCTCAGTACGAGGTCGTCGAAAAGGACGGCGAGGTTGAAATTCGTCAGTATCCAGATTTGATGCTGGCATCAACCGAGTCGAACGCTGAAGCACAGGGAAGGGATGGCAGCTTCATGCGCCTGTTCGGCTACATAAGTGGGGCCAACGAATCAGACCAGAAAATTGAGATGACGACGCCGGTTTTTATGGAAAAAGGTGATCAAAAGTCGAATTCCAAGATGGGCTTTGTCATCCCTCAAGACGTCGCTACTGCGGGCGCTCCCAAGCCAAAAAGAGCGGAAGTCTCGATTCGCAAGCGTGAAGGAGGACGATTTGCTGTGATTCGCTTCTCTGGGCGGATGAGCACCGACTTAGTGAAGAACCAGGAAGCGAAATTACGATCTTGGTTGGAGTTGCGAGGACTGGAAGGCGAAGAGTCTGCTGAAACCGCAGGTTATGACCCGCCCTTCACTCCTGGCCCACTTCGTCGCAACGAGGTCATTATTCGGCTAATAGCGGCTGACACTCTCCCAACTTCAGCAACCACAACTGAATCCACGAACTGAATCTGAAAGTCAAACTGCAGAGACCTGTCCGAAAATTTAGGTGTCGCCCCCTGGATCGAGTAATCGGTCCAGGGTTTTTTCGTGCGCTGTCGCGGAGTTTAAGCAATCGAAGCAACGCCGTTGGGAAACGACACGATTCGTGTTTGGAACGAAGGTGATAATTGGCTCATGAATGTCGATTACCGGATTCTCAAAGTTTTCCAGGATTGTCGGTTAATCACCTCTGACTACAACGGTTAATTAAGTGAACGATTTGGACGTTTTTAGTGAAGCGTCCGTGACACTGAACCTGAAGTCAATGATTTGGAGAAGAACGAGATGTTGCGACAAGCAGTTTTAGGATTCGTGGCGCTAACGCTGTTGACCGCCTCTGGGCAAGTTCGAGCTGAAACGCCGAAAGAAAAGGATATTGTGACGACGGCTGTTGAAGCCGGATCATTTAAAACACTTGCAGCCGCGCTCACGGCGGCGGACCTGGTGGAGACGCTACAGGGGAAGGGACCATTCACTGTGTTCGCTCCGACGGATGCAGCGTTCGCGAAGTTGCCGGAAGGTACGGTGGCAAACCTGCTCAAGCCGGAGAACAAGCAGCAGTTAGCTGACATCCTGAAGTTCCACGTCGTGGCTGGCCGGGTCTATTCGACCGATTTGCTTTCTGCGAAGTCGGCAGTGACTCTACAGGGGAGTAAACTCTATGCCGCTATGGAAGAGTCTGGTGCTCAAGTTGAAGGGGCCAACATCGTGGCGATCGACATTGATGCGTCGAATGGTGTCATCCATGTCATCGACGCTGTGATGTTGCCAAAGACTGGCAAGGAAAAATCAGTTGGTGCGAACGTCCATTCCAAACCGCAATCGGTCAGCTACATCTGCCCGCAATCCGGTAGGGTCGTCTTTCGTCATCGACGGTAATTCGAGTGCAAATTGACAAACAATTTTCACGTCTCAAACATCTACGCTCTATCGCAAACTTGCGATGGAGCGTTGACGTTCGTTCTGGAGCTTCGACAAAGACAGCAATTCGGGGCAGCGGGTAGCGTTGGAAACAGCCTTTAGAGTCGATCACGCATGAGTGAGCTCACCATCTTCATCGAGTGTTTTGAAGTGATGTTGGCGGCGACTTTCATCGCCGGTGATGAAAGTCGCCACCAATCGTGTTTGACGCTGTCGATTACTAGATTGTATTTTTCTCGATATGCTCATGAATGCTTAAGCTTAATACCTCACACTTCACACATCAGGAGCTTAAATGACGGATCGAGTTTTACTGACTGGCGCTACTGGTTATGTCGGTGGTCGTTTGCTGACGCTCCTGCAGCAGCACGGCCATCTTGTGCGTTGTTTGACTCGACGGCCCGACGCGTTAGCAGATGTCAAAAACGATTTAACGGAAGTAGTACAAGGTGATGTCTTGGAACCTTCTTCGTTGGAGACAGCATTTGAAGGGATCGACACTGCGTACTATTTCGTGCATTCTATGGGGGCTGCGGGAGACTTCGAGGAACAAGACCGGATCGCGGCTGAGAATTTTTCCAAAGCAGCTGCAGCAGCCGGCGTGCGACGAATCATTTACCTCGGAGGACTGGGTAACCCTGATCACCACTTGTCCCAACATCTCCGCAGTCGGCAGGAAACCGGTGATGTATTGCGAATGCACCATCCTCAGGTCGTTGAGTTTCGTGCATCGATCGTGATCGGGTCTGGCAGCTTGTCGTTCGAGATGATTCGTGCCTTGGTTGAGCGACTGCCCATAATGATCTGCCCCAAGTGGGTCGGCGTGAAGGCGCAGCCAATCGCCATCGAGGATCTTCTCGCTTATCTGCTGGCAGTGCTCGATCGTCCTCACGGGACGTCTCAGGTATTCGAAATCGGAGGACCAGACCAGGTTTCCTACGGAGAATTGATGCACGAGTACGCTCGACAGCGGGGACTGCGTCGCTTGATGATTCCGGTGCCATTGTTGACGCCCTATTTGTCCAGCCTGTGGCTCGGACTGGTCACTCCCTTGTATGCTCGCGTTGGAAGGAAGCTCGTGGGGAGCTTGCGCAACCCGACTCTTTTGTCAAACAATTTGGCGAGTCGAACATTTGAGATCACTCCTAGATCCGTTCCACAAGCAATTCAGCGTGCATTGATTAATGAGGATCGCGAATTTGCCGAGACACGTTGGTCGGATGCCCTCTCCTCTGCTGGAACGGCACAAAATTGGGGTGGTGTACGATTCGGATCCCGGCTGGTGGATTCACGAAGTGTCACTGTGCCTGTTCCGCCCGAGCAAGCATTCAGGCCCATCCGCCGTATTGGAGGGAAGACCGGCTGGTACTATGGAAACTGGCTTTGGACACTGCGTGGCTTTCTGGACTTATTGATCGGCGGTATCGGGGTCCGCCGCGGTCGACGTGCCCCAGAGCACTTGCGTGTTGGTGATTCTCTTGATTTCTGGCGAGTTGAGGCCTGCGAAACACCGCAGAAATTGAGATTACAGGCAGAGATGAAACTGCCAGGCCGCGCCTGGCTCGAGTTTGAGGTCACTCCATGCCCGGACGGAAGCGTGATTCGCCAGACAGCAATTTTTGATCCTGTTGGTTTATCAGGACTCGCCTATTGGTACGGAATCTATCCGCTGCATCAATTCATGTTCGCTGGCATGTTGCGTAACGTCGCGAAGGAAGCACAGAAACAACCATTTGATTCTGACATTTGAACGAAAAATTGGACCATTTAAAGGGAGTGACTTCGAGTAGTCAATATATGAGTTATTCTTGCATGCCTTATAAGTGCCCATGTATTCTGTCATGATTGTTGTTGTCATCAAATAGCTGCAATCATGAATGAAACGTCGCTCAGCTTACTCAATCACCTTCGTCACGCCCCCGAATCCGAAAGTTGGGATCGGCTCGTTCAGCTTTATGGACCTTTGATAAGAGCTTGGTTGCGACGGTATCACGTGCAGGCCAACGATGCGGACGACCTGTTGCAAGAGGTTCTGCTGGCCGTATCCAAAGATCTTGGTAAGTTTGAGCATGGCGGGGGGCCTGGAGCTTTTCGCGGTTGGCTCAAGGCAATTTTAGTGAATCGGTTGCGTAATTTCTGGCGAGCGAGAGATCGTCGTCCGAGGTCGAGTGGCGACTCAGAAATCGATGCCAGACTGGCTCAACTCGACGACCCAGCCTCCGAGATGAGCCGTATCTGGAACCGTGATCACGACCAGTATGTGCTTCGACAACTGCTTGCTCTCGCGGAACCTCACTTCGAGCCTACTACCTGGAAGGCATTCTGCCGAGTGGCATTGGACGGGATAAAGCCGGACGTTGTCGCCGAAGAAATGGGAATTTCCCGAAATGCTGTGGTTATCTCTAAGTGTCGTGTTCTGAACAGGTTACGCCAGGAGTCTGAAGGGTTGATCGAGTCTGCATCT
>JABJMI010000922.1 GCA_018659505.1 Planctomicrobium sp. | reverse complement strand
TGAACTCTTTTCTCAGTGCCTCCGTGGTAAATTACTTTTCCTGATAGCTTCCATGCTTAAGAATGGACACTGCCAATCAAGTCATTCACTGTAGCACAACCTTCGGCGTCTAATGCTGCATCGAGTTCATCAACAAGTCGTGCAGACACTCCGGGATCATAAAAGTTCGCGGTCCCGATTTGAATGGCACTTGCACCAGCGACGAGGAATTCCAGAACATCATTCAGGTTTGCAATTCCACCGACCCCGATGATTGGGATATCGACTGCCTTGGCAACTTGGTAAACACAACGCAGTGCCAAGGGTTTGATTGCTGGTCCGCTTAGCCCGCCGAGGATGTTTCCGAGAATTGGCTTTCGCTTCTTCCAGTCAATTGCCATTCCCTGGAATGTATTCACACACGAAACCGCATCGGCTCCACCCTTGGCTGCCCCTTCTGCGACCTTCGTGATGTCTGTCACATTTGGCGTCAGTTTGGCTATCACTGGAAACGGGCAGGCATCGCGGACCGCTTTCACAACGTCTCTTGCTGAATCAGGGTTTGTTCCGAAATCGACGCCGCCCGATACGTTTGGGCAGGAGATGTTCAATTCCAAGGCTGCAATTCCATCAAACTCAGCGAGTTTCCCAGCCAGATTCGCAAAATCTTCAACCGTTCGTCCAGCGATATTCGCAATCAAAGCGGTATCAAGATTTGATAAGTACGGAATATGTTTTTCAATAAACGTATCGATGCCATCGTTGTCGAGGCCGATGGAATTCAGCATCCCCGATGTTGCTTCGACCGTTCTTGGGGGAGGATTCCCAATTCTTGGCTCACCAGTCACTGTTTTCGGAACAATTCCACCGAGCTTGGCGAAGTCGACAAAGGCAGCCATTTCCCTTGCATAACCAAATGTTCCGGAGGCAACCAGAATTGGATTCCTGAGCTTGAGACGATTAAGTTGAACTTGAAGCTGAGCCATGGGAACGGTGTATTTATGCTTATTGAATTGGAAGACGAGTCATCTTTAGTCGCATTAACTATTGATTACTAACGATATGGGGCAAGTGGGAAGGGATTGAGGGGCAAGTCTGAAATTCGACTACTTAGACTCTCAAAAGCCCCTTTAACAACTCACCATGATAGAAGTCATTCGCAAATTACCCGATCTCGGTTGAAAACGCATTCGCTGTACCTAAAAACTTCAATTTCATGAGCAAGTTTCATTCTGGAAAATGTTTGAATCCACATTCGACACTGCTCTTTCAGGCAGTTAAAGTATGTGACACTCAATTTGCATCACTTTGTTTCTCATCGGAACGGCAATGGCTGGCTATAACAAATACGACTTACGCTTGGAATCTCTCGTCATTGAGGGTGTCACTTTATGGGACGCTGACGTTGCAGAACTGAGCGTCGAAGAAAAGAAAGTCATCGCAGCCGAAATTCACGCTCATCCTGAGCTTGCTTCGAAAATCAGTTACGAGCGAAGCCACACCGGGTTTGCCAGAGTGATTACCGTAACAGTCGATGATATCGCACGGTTGTACGATCATAACATCGCTGCAGAATGAACTGCGTAAATAGTGCCTGTTCGTTCTTACCGGACATGTCGATCCAGCTTGCAAAGTGGGGAATGTCTGTGTCTTGTGACGGAACTGTCAAACATGTTCTCCTCACAATAAAGGGCATGGTTAAACAGGTCATTTCTTTCGCAGCCTTCATTCTTTTGTGTTGCTCTTCGCTGCTCTTTGCGGAAGAAAAGCTAAAGAATTCGCCCCATCTTCCTTCGGGCTTTACCCAAAAGACATTCACAGACAGCGAAGGTCAACATCGTTATCTGGTTTTTGTCCCACCTTCGTACTCTGAAACGAAGCAGTGGCCGGTCGTCCTCTTTTTGCATGGTGCGGGTCAAAAAGGAACTGACGGTCTGCGACCAGCCATCGCTGGATTAGGGACAGCTCTCACAGTATCCCCCGATCAACAATTTATCGCTGTCTTCCCCCAGTGTGAAAACCTGACCGGGCGACATTTGACCTGCTGGCTGGCTGGCTCAAAAGATAGTGATCGAGCACTCAAAATCCTCAATCAAGTTGAGCAGGATTATTCAATTGATGATAAGAAAAGAACTCTTTGCGGCTGGTCAATGGGAGGCTTCGGTGCTTGGAGTCTGGCAGCTGCGAACCCTGAATTCTGGGCAGGGGTTCTTGCAATTTCTGGTGGTGAAACAGAAAAGAAAATTTCATTAGAAAAGCTCGCAAAGAGCAACACCGTCGTCTGGGCAGTTCACGGTACAGCGGACAGTTTGATTCCTTTCAGTCAAGAAAAGAGTCTGATCGAGAATTTAAATCAAGCAGGTGGTCACGGCGTTTACACATTAGAGGAAGGATTTGGGCATAACGTCTGGAGGCACTTATTTGCAGATCCACGAAGCCTGCAATGGTTGGCAAATCCGACTCTTGACCTCGCTAAGGAAATTAAAAATCTTAAGGAGAATGAGCCACTTCCTCCGATGAGTCAATTTTATATCGACCATTACACGCACCTCGAAAACCTGCCCAAGATGCTTTCTTTGAGGATGGGGAATGCTGCATTAAACGTCATCTCACAAGGTATTCCAGAAGTTATTCCTGCTTCTGCATTAAGCGGAAAGCTGGATGATATCGAAAGGTCCACAACCTCGGGTGGAGCAACAATTCATGTGAAACTTGCTGACATTACATTTGATTCCAAAATCGACAGCGTCACTTTAGAAGCGATTTCTGGCGGTCGTTTCCTCGCTCGTTTCGCAATGAATCCTTTGAGCCTTAAGATCGGTTCAGCGAGCTTGAAATCAAAGTCAACCGACGCTTCCACTGGTTCCTTTGAAATTCGTATGGGACATCGTGAACCTGTCATCCTTGAATTGGAAATTCAACCATCGATTGGAAAAGCAGGTTTAGAGCTAATCCCTCTGAAGAAAAACTTCACAATCCCTGATAGCAACTGGCACATCATTCCGCCGCAAGACATCGAGGTGAATAACTCGGAATACTCAAAGGCGAATATCGTTACTGGAATCGTGGGAGGTCTTTATCTCCAGAAAGATCAGATTGAAGAGACAGTTTTGGAAGTTGTTCCGTCGTTCCTTAAAGTTGTTGAGGCAGAACTGCAATCCCGCGAAGCTCCAAAACTCGCACAACTGCTCTGGCCGTTACCTGCTCTCATTCCCGACTTAGCGATCGCTCCCAGTCAAGTTCGGACTGATCCGGACGGCATTTCGCTGGTTTTCGATTTACAGATCCGCACTTCACAACCTGATAGCTCAATCAACCTTGCGACCGAAGTCCCCAGCGACACCAAGGCTTTTGAAGTCACTCACATTCCTGCCACGGAGGAACTCGACTTTCGCATCTCTTTAGGAGCGGTAGACGGAATGGGGCGACTCGTGATTCAGGAGGGCTTTGCTTACATCAATGTTCAGGATTTACAGAACGAAGACTTTTCAAAATTAGCCCAAGCGGATGTCCTCCATCAAATTTTTCCCGAAGCGATTCCCAGTGAAAGTTCAACAGACCGGGAAGTCGGTCTTCGGCTTGAAGAACCGTTTCAGATTCGCTCGGCAGGCAAAGCAACTACATCAACCGAAATTGAGATCGAATTAATTGTTCCGAAAGTTGCCTTCGAAGTGAGAGAGGAAAACTCTCAACAGGCAGTGCTGCTGTACTTTTCTCTGAAGCAACATATCCATATCGAAACGAATGAAAAAAACGGAATCCCAGAATCACTGAAAGTCACATGGCTACCTGATCCGGAGATTCAATTATTCAAGACTAGCTCTAAGGCTCAAGTCAACGAAGAGGAATTCAAAAAACGCTTCACTCAAGCATGGAGCGATTTGAGCCAATCTTTTTCTGGTAATGAACGACCTGTCCCCCGTGTCGATTTCGGCAAGTCCGCTCTCGGGTTGAAATCATTCACCGTTGAAGCCGGCGTGATTTCATTGAATTTTATTGCGATTAGAAATGATGGCGAATAACTGAAGGTTCACTTCCAACTCTCTCTCATCAAACATACCGCCAATACTGCTCACACCCTCAAACCTCAAAAGAATCGCCAAACTGCGGGATAATGGGATCTTCGTCGCAGTAATCTCGAATTGTATCTGATAATGCCTGAGCGGAATCAGGTTCTCCATGAACGAGGAAGACCTTCCCGAAGTGACCACGTTTGGTTGATTCTTCGAACCACCATTTAAAGTCGACAATATCCGCATGAGCCGACAATCCTTCCAGTTGAATGACGTTCGCT
>JABJMI010000527.1 GCA_018659505.1 Planctomicrobium sp. | reverse complement strand
GCCGATATTGACGCAGACTTGGCACACGATATCGACCTTGGCTACGTCAACTCTGTCAATATTTTCGCTGCAACGAATGCCAATGATGCAAATGGCAGTATGAATGCGGATGGCGGAATCATCACCTTCCAAAGCGGCAATGCCTTGACAATTGATACTGTCACCGCCGCCAGTAACGGAAACGCGAGTTTCGTTGCGACATCCGGTGTGTCAACAACCAATGGAGGTGCAGCAGTAGCAAGTCGAGATACTGACGGAGACGGCGTCTTCGAAACATTAGACGTTCTCGCTGGCGATATCTTGATCGACACAGCAGGAAGCCTGACGGTGAATGCTGCTGTGAACGCTGCTGGCGGAAACAGTGACGTACGATTGGCTGCCAACGGAGCCGTCACTCAAACGGCAATTGTTACAGCTAATGAACTCAATGTCCGCCAAGATGCTGCAACCGCCGATACTGCAATCACATTAACGATGGATAACATAGTTGATGAGTTCGCAGCGTTTAATGCTTCGGACAATGGTGACATTTCGTTTACTGATGCAAATGATTTGAACATCAATGTTTTAGTAGCTCAGGCGATTCCGCATGCGACTGTGAGTGGTGCTTACACAACTTTCGCAACAAACGGAATGCGATTCGATATGAATGTCGCAGCTATCCCCCACGCTGTTGCGAATGTTGCAGTGGGAGCATCTGGTGGCGACATAACAATTGAGTCAGGAGGTGATTTGACGATTATTGGAGTCGACAATGCAGCGAATCAAAGATTCATTTATTCGTCTGACATCATGACGCCAACGATAGACACCTCAATGGCTACTGACGGCGAGTCGATCTCGCTTTCAGCTACTGGCGACATCACTCTGCAATCAAATGTGATCATCACAACCGATGAGAACTCTGCTGACCTTGCCTCATCTGCAACGACTTCAGATTCAGTGACGATTGTCGCTGATAGTGATGCAATGGGGGTCGACGGTACAGTTACGATTGCTGACGGCGTGGAGATTCGAACTGATGGTGGAGTCGCCATTACGTTCGCCTCTCGCCCAAGCGAAGGCGGAACTGCGTTTTATCAGGGTATTGGGAATCCAATAGCAGCTTCTCTGTCACCCACATCCCTTGACGGTGGATTGACAACCCAAGCGGCGTTTATGGTCGACATTGGTAATGCTGGGGAAGAAAACTTGCGTGTCGACATCGATTGGCAAGATGTGAATGATGGAGACATTACAGTCAACCCTGCCGATTTCCCTGATCTTGCTGGTACGGACAATGTGATTGACTCGGAGAGCGACTTGATCGACTTCCTTGCAAATGACGATCGAACTTACACATTTGGTCATGTGTACAGCGTTCTCGACGTCAATGACATTGTTGCAAACAACGGAGGTACTGCAACGGTTCGATTTGGCGTCTCGCATCACGAATCGATTTCAGTAGCCGGAAATCGTGTCGACCAAAACGGTGCTAACGAAGCAGTTCCAGACGGGATTATCTCTCAAACTGCGGGTGACAATGATCCATTAACAACAGATACTGGGTTTGAAGATGGAAGGGCAGAGTTTAATTTCGTTAACACTCCACTTCCACCCGTCCTTGAAAACGATCCCGCCCCACAACCAAACCCTGCTCCTCCGAATCCGGAACCAGTACAAATTGCTGTTCCTTTGACGGTTGTGAATGTCGAAGCACCTGTTGCTTCGCGTGTTGGGGTTTCTTCGCAGTCGTTTGATTACTTCCAATTGCGGCGGAATGAAGGTGAAGCGGGTTATGAAATTATTGATGAGCAGATTTCTGAAGATAACGGTGAATCGCTGCTCGATCCAAAAACGCTGAAACAGTACGTGGATGACAATAACATTCCCGATGAGCAGGATTACGAACTCTGGTTGATTACAACCAAAGTCAATAACGCTGGGCAAAGTGTGACTTTAGAGCGACCCATTCTGAAATTTGATGTCTCTGGTGGTCGTCCGATTCCTGCGATTGAAGATTTACCGATGGAGTTCCCAGAACTCCGACTGGAACCGATTCCCCTCGATGGTGATGCAGAAGTCGAACCTGTCGAGAACAGCGATATGAACGAGGCGGACCCTGAGGCCGATAAACAAGAGGTACCTGAGAAAGTCGAAGAAGAACAGGATACCGTTTCGCTTTTAGATGAGACTGATCAAATTCAGCGACTAGATGGCAGCCACCAAGCGAGTGCCATCGGAGTTGGTAGTGTTTTGGCAGTTTCGAACCTGAATCGTAAGAAGTCTTCCATCGAAGGACGCCGCGTTCGGAATGCTTCTTTGCTCAGCCGAATCTTCGGCGGCAACTCCTCGAACTAACATGAACTGCTGCATCAGCCCAGGGAGGGATTTTCTCACTGGGCTGATTTTATGTCTCAATGTCGCAATCTAATGTATCAGTCCGCCTCAGAGTTACGTTTCGATGCAACTTAGATATTGCCCTAGATTCGATGTGCAACTTCAATAATACTCTTACTATAAGTCATTTAGGTTTTTTGAAAATCTTTTTTTTTGAGTTGATGTTCGCTGTTTAGAGCAAATATCGGTTATTTTATACGTAGGGAATTCCTGCGTAATCTGTCTGTTTGATGTTTTTGATTTCGTTGATGACACCATCTGCACTGTCGCGGTGTGCGTTTTGTCATCCTCAATTCATTTTGATGAAAAAGGTAGGGCATGAATCGTTCTTCAAAGTCTTCGATGTCTGGATCTGGTAATTCTAACAATCAGGCTTATGGGACTCTCGCACCTACGATGCAACCTCCTTCAGGGAAAGCCCCCTCTCAGGCAGAGTTTGGCATCGGTGCTCCTGCAGCTCCGCCAGCCTATCAAACTTATGCTCCTCCATCTGGCCCTGGAGGAACAGAGAAAGATCTGCCGAACCACGCGACTTTTCAGCAAGTCTTCAAAACAAACGGGACTGATACTGAGTGCAATCTGCTTGATGCTTATGGAACTCAGTTTGATGACGATCTGGCCAGTGACGATGGTGATTGTATCGAGACGATGGAAGTCCCGATGGATCGCTTTCAAGATTCAGACTTCACAAGCACTATCGAGCTTCCCGCTGACTCTGTGAATCGAATCCTGGATCCAAAACAATCTGATTCTTTCCGGACCATCGATTTGCCTGACGGCGGGACCGGTCAGCTGAATCGGGTCTCTCCCAGTGGTGGCAAAAGTTCCTGGCAGTTACAGATTCGAGAAAAGAGCATCAAAGGGTATGTCTCGGGTGTCCGCAATCGAATTCCAAATCGCAATGAAGAGGCAGAAGGTTTCTTAAATGCTTTCGTCGACAATCCAGAAATTCCAGAGTACGACGTTCTTAGTGAACTTGGAAAAGGGAATATGGGAATTGTGTACGAGGCTCGGCAGTCTTCGTTGAATCGTGAGCTGGCGATCAAGTCTTTGAAGCCCAAAGAAGGGTCGGCTCGTTACGAACAAGAAATGTTCGTCTCAGAAGCAGTTGTGACAGCGAACCTGGTTCATCCCAATATCGTTCCCATTCACGATCTCGGGCGCACCGACGACGGTAAACTCTTCTACTCGATGAAGAAAGTGATGGGAGTCTCCTGGGATAAGACAATCCGTGAAAAATCTCTGGAAGACAACCTCGACATTTTCATGAAAATGTGCGACGCGGTGGCTTATGCTCATTCTCGCGGAGTCGTCAATCGAGACCTGAAACCCGAGAATGTCGTCGTTGGAGCTTATGGTGAAGTCATCGTTCTCGACTGGGGACTTGCTGTCACGAATGAGCGGTTCCCTAAGCCAGAAAGTATTCTCTTAGATTATCGGGGAGGAGCTGGGACGCCTGTGTATATGGCTCCGGAACTGGTCAGCGATGACATTTCTGCAATCGGCGAACATTCAGATATCTACCTGCTGGGGGCGATTCTCTTTGAGCTACTGGAAGGTTTTCCTCCTCACTTACTCCGTGAATTCTGGGAACTTGAGAATCCGCAGGAGCAATTTGCTTCTATTGTTACTGCCGTCATGACAAACCAGATCGAACGTCAGGTCACCCACCCTGGTGAGTTAATGGACATTGCTTTCAAAGCGATGGCAACCAACCCGGTTCATCGTTTCCAAACTGTCGAAGAAATGCAGGAGTGTATTCGCCAATACCGCATCACCGGTCACGCTGAAGAATTTTACCGTGCTGCGGAGACCGGCGACAAGAACCAAAATTACGATAATTTCCAGGCTTCAGTCGCACTCTTCAGCGAAGCGCTTCGCAAGTGGCCCAACAATGAACGTGCAACCTTGGGTGACAAAATCGCTCGCAAAGGTTTTGCAGAACTTGCCCTACTAAAAGGCGATTTCGACCTTGGAATACACTTGATTGAAGGCAATGAAGAACCCGAGTTCAACTCCTTACGGAAGAATCTTTCGCGCTCACGTGGTCGCCGAACGCTCATCAAACGAACATGGTCGGTTCTTGCTGTAGGGATTGTGGGTCTCGGGCTCTTTACAGCTTTTCAGTTCCAGCAGTTGGAAGCGAAAACGACTCTTGCGCAGATGGCTGAGTCGAGTGCAAAGAAAGAGAAAGAGAAAGCCGATGTCGCGATCGCTGAAGCAAAAACAGAAAGTGCTAAAGCTGAAAAGGCACTTGAGAAAGCGACTCAAGCTGAAAAACTGACTGATATAGCAGACAAGAAGACGGAAGCAGCTGAAAAGTTACTTGTAGAAACTGAGGAGGAGATCAAAGTCGTCAAAGCTGAAGCGGACGAGCAATCCAAGATTGCGATGAAGGAAACAGAAAAAGCTAAGGCTGCTAAAGAAATTGCAGATACTGAGATCAAAAAAGCAGAGGAAGCTAAAAAGTTAGCTGCGGATGAAACAAAGAAGGCAAAAGGTGCATTAGATGCTGTAAAGAAAGCGAATAAAGAATTAGCAAAAGCCGAAGCAGACATGAAGATCGCAGAGAAAGCGAAAATTCAAGCACAAATCAATCTCCTCGATACTGAATGGAATAGATTTAATCTGGAATTCGACCTGTTTGTGCAGCTTGGTCAATTTGAAGAAGCTTTAGATGTTGTCAAATCAGCGTTAGCAAAATCCGAAATCGGCGAAGGAGAAGTTGGCTTCAATCCAGAATTTGTTCGGAGAAGACGAGCCATTATCACTAAGGCGCGTGATTTGCGAGACCGACGCACATCGCAAATTCGTAGTGTTGAAGGTGATCTCAAGACCGCTGCTATCGGTGCGACTGGACGGGTCATCGCCTATGCGACTCCGACGAAAATTGAGATCTTATATACCCCTGTAGGTCTACCAACTTCTGTTGCGAATTTGAAATCCGTTGCTTTTGAAGACTTAAAAGGTCGAGTTCACCTCGCAATCTCTCCAGACGAAAAATTGATTGTCGCAACGGGTCGGAATTACAAACGGGTTTGGTCATTAAAAAATGGTGAACCCGTTGACTACGCATTGACCGATCAATTTCCATCGGAATCAACTCCCCAGGTCACTGATTACAAAGTTGCTCACTTTGGTCCTGACAGCAAGTCGTTGTATCTCATTTCAAATGATGATCGTTTGACGATGGAAATCTATGATGTCAGCTCAGGTTTCCCCAAACCCCTAACCAGAACATCGATTGCAGGGAAGTCGAACAACGACTCTACGATTACTGATTTCTTCGTGGTCCCCGGTCTGACTGAGGATGTTTCCGCTGGGGATTTGTACCAGCTCGTTTACCTGACTTCTCTCAATGGCACATCAACTTGTCGATCAGTCCAAATCAATCATGAAGAGAAAATCCCAGTTCTGGAGAACGATGAAGCCTTTGATGATTCACGTTCCGGACAACTACGCCAAGAGGAAATGAAAGGGCTGATCGTTTCGCGCGACTATCAACGCATGGCTATTCGCATTGGTGATAAGAATATCCAGGTTTTCGAACGTACCACATCAGGTGTCCCCTATCAGCCAATCAAGGGAAGTGCGTTTGTCGAGTGCGATACAACAATTACTTCTTTTGAGTTCTCCACTGATGGACAGCAACTTCTCGCTGGTACGAAGAGTGGATACCTGGAGCTCTGGCAATGGAACCAAGGTGAAATGACCTATGCTGAATTCCAACCGAGTGATGACCTAAAACTATGGAAGGAGCACCGTATCGGTGGTCTATCTGCGAATCCGCTTCAATGTTCTTTTGTCGGTGCGGGTTCAGATAATGTGCTTGCAATTGGTCTCACAGACCAAGGGAATCGTGAGAGCGGACATTCGATCGTTAATTGGAATCTTCCTGACTATGATGAGTATCAAAAGTCCATAGCCAATTTAGGTGAAAAACTTTTTGAGGTCCCAATTTTTTTGAAAGACAAGGTTCAAGCGAAGTCTGCTGATTCTGTCACGCGAGTCGATGCGGAATCTTTCACTTCGAAAATAAAGCCAGTGATTGATTTTTCTGCACTACAATCAGTTGCAGTCTACCAGGACGAAGAAGCCTCTGAAGAGAAAGATTCTGAAGAGAAAGTCTTACGTTGGCCTGTTTCGCGTTCAGCAGAATCTGCGAAATTCAGCCAAGATGGTCAACGTATTATTGTTGCGGCTGATGATCGCGCAGCACATGTTTTTGCAAGAAATAAAGCGACCGTCATGATTGCTGGTGGTCGAAGATCGAGATTCTATGAGCCTGACAGAAACATTTTTGAAGAGGGGCACATTCCAGAACTTTCTGAAATTATGTTCCTTCCACCTGACGGAAGTCGCTTGTTGACAAAAGATTTCTTCGGTGCTGTTTCGGTCTGGGATGCGTCGATCGATGAAGATGGTTACGCACGTGAAGTTTCTCGGATGCTGACCTCTGATTTCGGTCTGGCTGTCTCTCCTGATGGACGCTGGGTCGTTGCCTCCGCAAGAGATTCTAAAGAAGAAGTCGACGAGAACGGGAAATTAGTTTCTAGACCTGTCTTTGTCGCCAGGGTCTGGGATACAAAAGATTTCGAATCAAACCCTAGTCCAGATGCTGTTCGTACGTTTGGTGGAATGCACGAGAGACTCATCACTGCGATTGCCGTTTCACCTGACAGTACCACAATTGTGACTGCTGACCGTCGTGGTCATATTGTGGTCTGGGATATGATGACTGCTGAAGTGATTGCCGAGATTAACGGACAGCATGAGAACGATCAGATTTCAGGAATTGAGTTCTTAAATAACAACGAACTCATCAGTACCGGCTTTGACGGACGTGTTCGAAGATGGACAATCAAACAAAAAGATTTAGAAGAGATTAAGGATCCTCGTTTTGCATTCCTGCGCGAGTCTGGCATCGATGATTACATCATCTCACTGAAAATCTCTCCGAACCGGCGTCAATTTTCAACAGTCAGTGTCAAAACTGGAGGTCGGAATCAAGATCGTAAGACGGAGAATCTTGTCAGATTGACTGTCTGGTCTGTTGATACTCCGCAAGAGTCTAAAGATCTATTTTCTAAACCATGGCCAGTCAACGTAAGTGAGTTCGACCAAGGCGTTTCTTGGTCAATTGATGGCAAAACACTCGCTCACATTTACCCAGTTACCACTACCACTCTCGGAAATGATCTAGTCAGTGAGCTTTCGCTTTATGATACTGAAACCTGGAAGGTCACTCGCAAATATCAACCAAAAGGTTTAACCGGGACAGCATCCAAAATTGCTTTCTCGCCAGTGATGCATGCCGATAACAAAGAGCAGATTGCCACCTTCGATGGCCGTGTTGCTCATCTTTGGAAGCTTGGCGATGGTGACCATCTTGCTGAGTTCCGCTCGCATGAAACGGTTTATTCGGCCGATTTTTCATCTGACCGAATGCTTGTTGCCACTGCGAGTGATTCACTAAGAATTTTTATTAGTGATGAACGCTCAAATAACCATGGAAGTACAATCATTCGGATTACGGATGCACATTCTGGTCGCGTTGAAGAAGTTGAATTCACTGACAAGCCAGATAAGTACGACTTTCTTAGTTTAGGTGGTGACAGAAAAATTAAACTGTGGAATTGGGATTGGAAGCGGAATGAGGCATCGAACCCTCCCGCTCAACCTGCTGTTACGATCAACCTTGCAGAAGATCAGACTGACGCTGACTCGCCTTGGGATAAAAGTTTGCAATGGACCTCATCCTTAAATTGGTCTCCCAGCGAAAACTTGATTGCAGCGACCTTTGCTGGTGATTTACATCTCTACCAACGACAAGGAGAGATCTTTGAAGAGATCGAATTGAAACTCCCTGAAGAATTCAACGTGAAATTCAATAGCTGTGCAATTTCAGCCGACGAGAAGCAGATTGCTGCCGGTGGGGTTCGCTTACTTGAAGATGGAAGAACTTTGGAGAGTTTCTCCTCGATCTGGACACTGCGTGATGGTCAACCTCCATTACTAAATGCAATTTTCAAAGGCAATCATTCTCCTAATAGAAATAGTGATCAGGTGGCTGGAACGACAGCGATCGCGTTTGGTCCCGATGGGTTCACGTTACTCACTGGCGGAACAGACGGCACATTACTTGAGTGGGACTGGGATGATCGGAAAGCTGATTCTGACGAAATCCCAGAAGGTGACCAGTTCACATCCTACAAAGTTGAGAATGAAAACCCTCATACTGCGACGATCAACTCGATCGATGTTTCGAAGAAAGGGGACATCATCACTTCCGGTGGTGATGGTCACGTAGCCTTTTGGCCTGCGATTGATTTAGATCTTTAAGAGTCTTGAGATCCTTTTCGATACGGCAAGGATGAGTCGATGACTCCTCCTTGCTTTTATTTTGCACATAGAGAAGTCGCAATAAGACTTGTTTGTTGGTTCAGAACCAATCCTTGAAACGGCTCCAGGCGCCTCGAGAATTATTGGACCAATTTCTGAGAAGTTGAATCAAGTCATGGTATAAATCTTCTGAGCTCTGATACCTTTTTTCCGGATTTCGTTCCATTAACTTGAGAATGACAGCTTCGAGTTCATTGGGGATTTCAGGGTTAATTGAACGGGGTGCGACCACCTTAGCTCGCTGAACGTGTGCTGCGAGTTCTGTACGACTTTTTCCGTCAAATGCTGGTTGCAAAGTACAGAGTTCAAAGAGCGTCGCTCCAAATGAATAGAGATCGGTTTGTTCGTTGACGACTCCTTCAAATTGTTCAGGCGCCATGTACCTGAGAGTTCCTGCCATGGGACCACGCTGCTGGCTCATCGCTCGTTCGCGACCAAGTGCTAATCCGAAGTCTGCGATCCAACCTTTTCCAGAGCGATCAATCAATAGATTCGCAGGCTTGATATCGCGGTGTAATGTGCCTTGGCGATGCGCGTAACGCATCGCACCGGCAACTTGGGTGGCGAGCTTCACGATTTGGGACCAATTATTTCTTCGGAACAAGCGAGTTTGCGTGGTGATCTCTGTCTGGAACGGTGTCGTAGTCCCAAAGCCAGCCCCGCGAACTTCAGTGATGAGATCTTCAATGTCGACTGCCGGTTCTCCAGTCTTTAAGCGAGTGATCAAGTGATCAAATCCGACGCCTTCAATTAACGGCATCACATAGAAGAATCGACCATCCTGTTCCCCAAAGTTATAGACAGGCACGATGTTAGGATGCTGTAACCGGGCAGCGATGCGGGCTTCACGATGAAACTGCTTACTCCATTTAGAATCTGTTCCGAACTTCCAGGGGAGTAACTTTACAGCAACGCGGCGCCCGATCGGTTGTTGTTCCGCTTCGAAGATGACTCCCATTCCACCGCGAGCGATTTCCCGCAAGATTTTACAATCTCCGAGTTGCTGAATGTCAAACTCGTCCGGCATCGGAGTTTTAACGACCTCTAATTCTTTCTCCGCTTTCCAGTCCTCCATAGCGCCGACTAAAGAAAGGAAATCTTTCAAGTCATCAGCAATTTTAGGATAACCGTTGACGAATTCATCAAGGTCAATCGTGTCCCCTTGGCGCAGTTTATCCAGGTAAAGGCTAGCAACCTCTTCCAGAGGATCGCGCGCACTCGATTCGTCTCGCTGAGGGAGACCAAAGAGGTCAGCTTCCGTGCCGCCTTCAAGTGAGTCGGGATCATCTGTCATGAGATTTCAAGAAATACGACACGAACTAAGGAATCGTTTGCGAAAAATTTGTGATTGAGAATTCAAAGTTTAGTTGCCCACATCTTGTGGGCAAAAATCCTATGTTGACAGCTTTGAAACGGGTTGTCTCTCAAGAAACAACATGAAAAACAGCAAATGATGTCTTTTATTGGGAGAAAGTTTCAATGCGTGGAAGGAATTTTCCGGCTGCTTTGAGTTTCCAATTCTGTTGACTCAACAGAGACTTCGTTTCGAGGTCAGTCACTTTATCTTCGAATTGAAAGAAACCAAAGGGGACTTCTTCACTAAACCAGACGTCACGCTGATACCGATTTCTTTTCCCTTCTTCATCTGGAACTTCAACGTAAGTATAACCCACATGTGCTTTGAAGGCGTCTTTGCGAATTCCCGTTCCAACGTATCGAATTCGAGAACTGCCATAAGCTCTGCGTTTGGGGACACCTCGGAAGAAGTCAAGCTCTTGCCTGGTGACTTCAGTTCCGTCCTCATTAGAAATGTATCCCGCAGGTGGACTTCCTTTCTCCATTCTACGACCATCGAACAAGTAGACTTTAGCTGATTCATTTCTTGTCACGATGAGTTTGCGTACATCATTTTCCGTTGGTCCTGCGTCTTCCAAACGAATGAAACCAGTTGTCCCATCACTATTTTGGGTCACTATCTCAATCCAGTAATCGGGCTGTAAATCACCTTCGGGGAGTGCTCCGATCCATGAATAGACTTTGCGATCAAATTTTGGACGAGGGGTGGAATAGTCAATCCATTTCTTTTTGTCCTGGGTTTCCATGTTTTCCATGACTTTGAAAATCCATGGTTGTGTCCAGGGAGCGTTCGCTGGGTACCACGCAGAAAAGAGTGATATTGAAAGAAGTAAGATTGCAGGCATCCGCAGAAAAAGACTGTTCCCAAAGCGGTCTATGATTGGAAGCATGATGAGCAACCAAAACGGTGTCAGCCAAAGTGTCCAACGTAGTGCGACGCTGACTCCTCCGTAATTGTAGTTCTCTGTCTTCGTCATATAGAACGCAATGACAATGATTGAAAGTAAGATTCCAAGAATGTGAAAAGGTTTCAACTTCGACTTCCACCATAAATTCGGAGTCAACCAACTCACGAGCGTGATTAGGAAGATCGGTGTCAAAGAGAAAATTCCGTGATGCCCAACCATGCAGTGCATAAAGTAAACCGCAAATGAATCTTTTGCCTGATCAACTCCTTGAGGATCGAGCCAATAACTTGGTTTCCCATCAAAAACAAAACGGTATTTCTCTGTCCCATAGTAAAGATAGAATGGTTTCCATCCCCCCGTAGCATGATAATTCGTGAGGAAAAACCCTCCTAACGGAATCAATGCCATCGGAACAAAAGCTAGCAATGTTCGCTTCGGATCAGTCTTCAACAAAATAAAGAACAACGCAAGACCATACGCAGCAGCAGGCAATTCATTACAGACTCCAAACGCTGCACACAGTCCACAAATTGCAAACCGCCACCAACATTTTTTCTCCTCTGCGACGATTGTGATTGCAAGATAAAGCGAATAGATAATAAATGTGGTACCAATCGTGTGATTATTAAATACCGCAAGAAACGGAACCAGCAATGTTCCCCAGCAGGTGGCAGTGATTAAGAAAAATTGCCCAAACGTATTTGTGCAATACCTGCGAATCAGCTTGAACATCAGCCACATCGCAATCGCCATCGGGATGATGTTGATTAAGAACAGAATGATATTGGTCACAGAATCAGTATTGTCAGTCAGATTCAAACCGGTCGCTAATTTGATGACTCGGTAATACTCTGCCACGATTCGCGGTAAGAGAGGAGGCTTTGTTGAATAGAAGTGATCGTTATGCCGAACTAGATCAATGGTATCCCAGCCACTTCTTTGGCGAATCTCGTCGATCTGGTAAGTGTTCTCTTCAATCAGGGAATAAACGGTACACCACCGGGACCGATCGTTGGCGCTACTTAATGGACCAGTGTTGATCAGTTTTGCCGTGATCACACAGACAAACGTCAACAGAGTGAAGAAAGCGTACCACCCAACAAGTGAAGCAACATTTGGACCATTGTCCGTAGGCGAGTTTGTCATTTCAAATTATATCGTATTAAATTACCGATTGGAAATTTACAGGAGTTCACGCAGATAAAAATGATGTTTGCCAAGCTTGCCACCATAATTCCCAGCGGTGATTTTTAGAATTCCTTCAGAACCGGCAGCGGCGTGCAGACCAGCTTTCATCGCAGCCTGGACCGCTTCAGGGCTTAATCCGTCGATCACGATTTCGTAAACAGCATTGCAGCCATCTGGGATATCGGATTCTGCCAGCGGTCGCACAGTCGGACAATAAGCTTCGTTTGTACTTGCTTTCAACTTCTTGTATTGAGAGCCGACTTTACTTCCGGATCGTACAATTCCACCAGGAAACGGGAGGATGATATCCGGAACTTCTTGCATAGCAGCTACGGCAGCTTCTGTGGCATTAAGTGTTTGTGCTTGAGTTGTTCCGCAAATAATGAGGTTGCCCCCGCCAACTCCGGTGACAGTGCCGAAACGGTCTTCGCACAGAAACTCCCCATCCATGACCGGCAATCTCCAAAATCGACGTGTTCCCAGTTTCTTAGAAAACTGTAATCCATCCCCGAAGAAGCGAATCGCTCCGCCTATTTGGATACGTTTGTCTTTCGGACAATCTTCAATCCCGTTGAAGCAGGCAGTTGTGGGGGTCGTCAAAACACATTGACCGACACGACCTTGAATGGCATTGGCTAACGAATCTCGATCAAAACCAAACGCCAGCACAGAGACACCAACACGACCGTCAGGTGTTTCATCAGCTTCAAGTGTTCGTTCAACAGCAACTTCTGCATCGCAGGCAATCACGCTCGTTGCATATCCAGACATCTCCATTGCAGCGATGCCAGCCCATTTCTCATTGGCTGCGGTAATAATGATACGCGATCCCTTCATTGCGAATGCTTCTGCAAAGGTGTTCGCTATCTCTACTCCATTCAGTTCAAATGAATCCGCCAACAAAATTTCCCGTTATTCAAAGGTGTCACTGACTTCTCCCTAGAGTCTAAGAAGAGAAACAGAAAACCGAAAGTTTAAAGGGGAGAACGGATAAGAATGAACAAGATTCACTTATGATTGTTTCTTCGACTAATTTTTGTAGATGGTATTCATCGTATTTTATTAACCACAGAGATGCTGAGACACGGAGGAATGAAAAACGATGCGAAGCTAGCCATGTTTTTCGATATTATTTGTGCGATGTCGAGCATGATGAGTTCGATTCAAATTGATTCAATCAGTTGATTGCCGACCTTTCTCTCCGTGCCTCTGCGGTGAACTTGTTCTCTTATGATAATATTGATGAGCATCGGAATTCGCTCTGCTCGAGAACGTGACTCAAAAACCATTCTTCTCTTTCGCAGCACCGAAGCGGAGTGGTGGTCGAATATTTTGTCCTCTCTCCATATTATTATTGAATTCACGAAAAATGTCATCGAGAGGACCAATTCTGGTTTTTATTTCTGGTTTTGGGTTTTCAACTGTTCCGGTGACTTGGACCCTGATCCACTTACTTCCGAGACCATCGATGATTTTGCCGATCACAGGAACTTGATTATTTGTCCGCGAGTCAAAGGTTAAGTCGATGAGGGACTGGCTGCCTGCGCTGAATCCAACGACTCCTTTGCCATCGAGTCCGAGTGCGTCTCCTCTGAGTTCGATGCGAGAAAACTCAAACCGCCCCTTGTTAATCCCGAACTCTCCGAACGCATAGTTGAAGGCTGTATTTCGCACCGGGCGAAAATTGATCAGGGCGAACATCTGTGTGAAAGCGGGCAAATCCATAATCGCTGCCGGGACAATATTCACCCAACCTTTGCCTTGAATCGATTCTGGTGAGGGTCCCATGCCTTGATAAGCCATAATCCCGTTGACTTTGCCTTTAACATTTCTTGTGTTTGGCGATTGATCGGCT
>JABJMI010000180.1 GCA_018659505.1 Planctomicrobium sp. | reverse complement strand
ACTGTTCAGTATCCTGGCTGTTATGTCGTGGGGACAGAACAAAAAAATGTCGTCCGCTTTTATCTGTTATTCTTTGCTGCTGCGGGGTTCTTCGCTCTTGTCTTTGGGTTACTCGGTCAGGTTGGGGGGCAATCCAAAAACCGAATCCGCAGCATCGTGCTCGCTCAATCTTTGGAAGATGGTGATTTTGAAATCACAGGTTGGACGGTCCTCTCAAATATTTACGCCGGCACACATGCAATTTCTTTTCCTGGTAGCGGACAAGTTTATACCACGACTCAAGAAGCAGAATTTGTTAACGGAAAAATGAATCCCGGCACCGGCGGAGGAGTGGCGTTTCAGATGCTCCCCGATTCAAAGCGAACGCTCTATTATAGGTCACGGCTACGAACAAATCTTCCTCGACCTCAGCTGCTGAGCAAAGATGTCGGTGACTTGCGCACTCAGTCTCTTTCCATCAATATCAAAGACTGTTTTACTGAACAACCAATCTATGCCCTCGCAGTTCTGCAAGGATACATCTATGAATTGGAAGTGAAAGACAATTTCTTGGAACTTAAACGTACGAAGTCACCAGAACTTCTCGCAAGTTACTTACAACGAGATTACGACTTTGGTTTCAACATGTGGGGAACCAGAATTAAACCAGACGACGATGAAGAGAAGGAGAAGAAACTTGTCGGGCTGAAAAGATACGTCAAACTTGTTCGCCCATTAGTTGGGAATAGTTTCGGACTCGTCAATGAAATTGAAGCGAGGAAATTAAAGTTGGACAACCAAATTCTGAGGCTGTTTGTGTTAACAGCGGTCCCCGCTGAGCTTCAGAACGATCCATCAGATTTTCCAGACCAGGACGGGACGGTGCTCTTCACCTACGACCTGAAGCTCTAAAGCCTTGTCTATGATTTTTTAACGACATCAGCAGTGTTGTTTTTCAATTACCAAATACAAGTACGACGCGCAAGCGAGTGGATCATTGTGCTTACTTACTTGTGCTGTCTGATAGGATTCTCACAAGGATAAAATGAAAATTATCTCGCACAGAGCCGCAGGGTTCGCAGAGAAAATTGAACAAAGCTACAGCAATAACGAGTAGCCGGGTTCTCACAAAAAATCAATACGATTGATCAATATCACCTGTTTGCGGTAACCGTTCATGAGTGTCGGTGTGAATGGTTGATGCAGTTATTTGTGACTGTTCGCGGATAGGTTTTCTTCATAAGCAACAACTGATTGGGATGCTGTCGCGGAGCGACATTATTCGATAGCCCTGCGTTTTAACGCAGGGTCGAGTTGCCCCCGCTCCTGTTGTCGCGGAGCGACAATCTGTGCTGAAAATTTGCTGCTTCATTGGTCTTCCCGATCCACAAAACGTCACTCTATGACGAGCTTCATGGTACGGGAATTCTTCCCTTGGGTTGAAAACCCAAGGCTATCTCAAGAAGTGCCTCCAGCACTATGTCTTCGCAATCGAAACTTGCCGACTGTACGAACTCTATCAGGTTATTATTTTTTTCTTCATCCACAAACGCATTGTTCTACAGCCATGCTGTTCTTAGGGGTGAATCACTAGTCGATGCGCAATCTGCATCAACATTCTCAATTTTCTTCTCTTCTTCCCTTTGAATCCTCGGCGATCTCTGGGGCAAGTTTTAGGTGTTGAACTGACTTCACTTCGCTGAAGTGTTACAATTGCTGACAGCCTGACGAATATCGAGATTTCACTAATGGTTACGTTTTGTCTGTCCGGCTCTGAAAGTACTCATCCTGAAGCGGGTTGTTGAAACATGGCTGATCCTTTACCAGATAATTTCTCTGAATTTTGGGAACTCTATCTATCAGAGCATCAATCGTTGTTGAATCGGTGGTTGCATACGACTGGGACCATCCTTTCCATTATGCTGTTCGTTTTTTGTTTTATCAGTAAATTCTATTGGGGGTTTTTGTTCGTTCCACTGGTTGGTTACGGAGGAGCGTGGTTCGGTCACTATTTCATCGAGAAGAACCGTCCGTTGTCCTTAAGAGCACCTGTCAGGTCGTTACTTTGTGATTACCGCCTGGCATTGATGATGGCGCTGGGGCAAAATAATAAACTCGTTCGACCTTCGTCTTAGAGCTGTAACACAATTGCATCGACTGGGCATGATAGAGTGAACAAAATTCAAGCTGGGCAAACGATTTCTCCTGACTGTTTTCCGTTGCCCTTAACGACTTTTGAAAAATTCATGTTTGCGGATGATCGCCCTGGTTATCCAATGACCTTTGTCATTGAGATACGACTATCAGGTGACTTTCGCTTTGAAGAGTTCAGTTCTGCATGTTCTTCTGCCCTTGCGCGACACCCACTACTCTGTAGCCATGTCAGTCGTATACGAGGCAAACTTTATTGGACAAAAAGTCATAGACCGCATGACATCGAGCGAGATCTCGACATTGATAGTCTCCCGGCCTCCTGGCAAGAAATCGATCTAACTACTGAAACGGGTGTGAAACTACGAGTCAGTGAAGATGATCAAGAGACCTTAGTGACATTCGTCTTTCATCACGCTGCGACCGATGGAATCGGAGCCATCAGGTTCATCGGGGATGTGTTAGGGATTTACGGAATCCAAACGGCTGAGAATGATGAAGTTCCCGAATTACATTCTCTTTCTAATGAGGCGTTGCTCGCAAGAGGTCAACTCTGGGATCAAGCATCTGTCCCTGATCGTTCATGGAAAAGAACTTTGCGCCATATGCTGGAATTTTCCACTTGCTTTCCTGCAAGCATCGCAAAACCTAAGACAGCAAGCGAGAACAGTTTGCGGGAGCATTTCTTTGTCTCTCGGCAATTGAATCGGAAATTACATTCGCGACTGAAAAATCGTGCTCATCAGCTAGGTGTTCACCCCAATGATATATACTTATCTTGTTATTTCTTCACGATGAAAGCATGGAATCAAGCTCAAGGTCGAAAGGCTGAGAGAGAGAGCTATCGCGTGTTGATTCCAACGAGCTTACGAACCTCACAGCACGACCAACTTTCGGCAGCCAATGTTCTTAGTATGATTTTAATTCATCTCACGGGCAGTAAAATAGAAAATTCGACTCATTTTATTTTAAACCTCCATCGTCGGATGAGTCAAATTTTGAATACAGCGGACAGCCGTTTCCTGGTCAGGGTGCTTCAGATTGCCTCTCGCTGACCGGGAGGAATGTTTGTCTTAACTCGTAATCCGATACGCTACTGCACCGGAGTCTTGGCGAATGTCGGTGACGTCAAAAGGCAGTTCAATTGTCGATTTCCACTTAGGAAAGGGAAATGTGTTGCCGGTTCCGTTGTGTTGGAATCACTTTATGGAGCTGCCCCGATTCGAAAAGGGACTGCGATTGGTGTCTCGCTAGGAACTTATGCAGGCGAATTGCTCGTCAATTTTAATTGCGATTCAAAAGTCCTTCCCAACGAGCAAGCAGAATCGTTTGCCGATCTGTATATGTCAAAATTGAGTGAATTTACGGATGAGATGAAGGAAGACGATGTCCTCAGCAAGTAATCAAAATCGAACTCGTACGCTGGAAAAAATATTATGGCCGCGGTTCATATTGTTTCCAGTTCTGGCAATCGCTGCGTATCCGTTTTTTATCATGGGAATCGGCGGAGAGACTTGGTACGTGCAGACCGGTTGGGTCTTGTTTCTCACCTATTGCTGGTTTTGTGTGGGAGGAGCCTTTCATGAAACGGTCCATGAAACTTTGTTTAAGAACGGAGCGATCAATCGCTGGTATGGAAGAGTCCTTGGATGGATGGTTGGAATTCCTTACACCGTTTATCGGGAAAGCCATCGGCGTCATCACGCATATTTGAACACTCCAGATGATTACGAACTCTGGCCCTACAGCGACCCTAGCACATCGCTCTGGTTTCGCAGATCCTTCTTATGGATTGATCTTTTGTTTGGAGTAGTCACCGCTCCTCACATCTATGGCAGGATTTTTTTTAACAACGATCCTCGTTTGTCCAAAAAAGTAAGAAGAACGATTCTGCTGGAGTATTTGGCACTTCTCGTATATTGGGCATTGGCACTCAGTGTTATTTTCTATTTTCTAAAGAAACCTGACGGGACGTATCACAAGTTTCAATGGATCTGGATACTACCTCTAGTTCTTTCTCCCATGGTGAACACTGCTCGCAAATTTGTAGAACATTTGGGGATGCAAAGTACCAATCCAGTTCTTGGGACAAGAACTGTCGTTAGTAATAATTGGATCGAAAGCTGGTTGGGGTATTTCAACTTCGATATCGCGATTCACGGACCGCATCATCGATATCCCAAGGCACGGCATTATGAACTGGAAGCGAAGTTGGTCGATTGCATCGAGAAGCATCCGGAGGAACAAGTCCCGGTTTTCAGTTCATACTTGACTGCTTTTATCGACTCTGCCAAATGTTTCTGGAACGCACCACAGACCGGTTCGCATCTTTCAGGACATACAACTCAGGTACATTCAGAGTCAGTCGAGGCACAGAACTGGGAAAGCAACGAAGTTCTGATGCAAGAGTCTTCTATGGATGACCACGAAACACACCAATGACCCGAAAGGTACTTCGTTTCTGATCTGCCACTGAGTATCACTTTTTATCTCATGGAATTAGTCAGGTTTGACATGATGGACAGGATAAAGATGGAGAAATTTTCTGTAAGCCGTCTTGATTTTTTGTAACCGATCACGGAACAATAATTCTATT
>JABJMI010000920.1 GCA_018659505.1 Planctomicrobium sp. | reverse complement strand
TCGAAGGCGGTTTTTGATTCCTCACCCATTGACTTCGCGACGCTCTCTTCAACTGCTGGAACTTCAGGAAGATCACCTTTATCTGTATACAGCACGTACTTGCCGTGTACAGAAGACTTGAAATCTTCTCCTAATCCTCCGACCAGATCATCAGTATCGACAGCTGGAATCGCGAAGACAACGAGTGGCTCCGCCTTTCCGTTTCCATAAACTCCGACATGCCAGTCACGTGATTGATCGACACCTGTTAATGTTGGGTTGGAAATGACTTGTCCCAGATTTTGTCCAATCGCTCCACGTGCGATTTCCCCGAAACCAGGTTGCGCTCCGTTGATGAGTTCAACAACGCTCTCGATTGATTTATCTGGCTCAGCCAATCGCAACACGACATCGACGTCGCTGCCATACAGTTCAAGAGCAGAATCCTGAGCACTCACAGTCGTGAGCACCGCCAAGCTTAAGAGTGAGGAATAAAGAAATCGGTTCAGCATTTCAGTCACATTCGGTTTGAATAGATGTGGGGTAAATATTTTTTAACGATTCGATTCGAATATTGAACGCAATATTCAACCTGTTATCAGCCACTGTTTTCGCTTGCATGGAGTGAAAAGTCAACGACTGACGTACCCGTCCGCTTCAAAAATCATTGAATCAAAAGCAAGTCAACGTTCTTATCACGGTCAACCAAGCACAGGACAATACGCAGCGAAGTACACGGAGGATTCAATAATTTCCTAGAACTCCTTAAAAAAAACAAAACTCTCATTGCCTTCTCAATTTGCCCATTTTACCATAGCTGTTAAGGAATGGTCAAAATTCAAACTCAACAACAATTCAAAGGAAATAAAATGAGTCGCTTTCGCATGTTGGCAGCAGCAGCTTTCTGCCTCACACTGTTTCTTTCGTTCGGTTCAAGTGAATCGGAAGCACGTCACTGGTCAGCTTCAGCAAGGTATAACTCAGGTTATTTCCACGATTACTACAACTATGGAGCGCTCTACAGCCACCGCCCATACAGCTACTACCACGGATATTACGGTGCTCGCACCTATGCTGGAGTCTCACCACGAGGTTACTACGGCGGTTGGTCAACCTATGCCCCGTATGCGTACAGACCTTCGTACTACTCATACTCTACCAATTATACTCCAGCAGTTTATCGAGTATCGAGCTACAATCGTTACCCTGTCGTAACACAAACGGTCGGATACCGACGAGTTTCTTCTTCTGCAAATTGCAACACCTGCGGCACAGTTCAAACGATTGGAGCAACCTGCTGCGGATCGAGTGTTGCCTATTCACCGGGATGCTTCTCAGGTCGATATCGCAGAGGGCTGCTTGGACCACTTTGCCCGTTCCGTCGTGCTCGTTGCAACTATGGGACTTGTGGAACTTTCGGATATTACGGTAGTGGATACGGTTGGTAATCTGCTTTTAAGAGACTACGATTTACATCTCCCAAAGCTGTGAGGAACAGGAGCGATCCTGCCTCGCAGCTTTTTTATTGGATATTTAACACGATTAAGTTACCGCTCCATGTCCGAATTTCAGAATAGCCACGTCAACGTCAACCTGAATGACCGCAGTTATCAAATTACGATCGGACAGCATCTATTGCAGAATTCTGCGGAAACGATCGGAGCATGGTTGGAAAAGAAATCTGGCAAACACTCTTCGCCCTCGGCAATGATCGTCACTGACAATAACGTGACTCAATATGCAGCGAATGTGTCTGACAGTTTAGAATCAGCGGGTTGGCGGACTTCAACTTTCACGATGGAGCCTGGAGAGCGGTCAAAACGGTTGGAAGTCATCTCTCAGGCTTGGGACCAACTTGTTGAATTCAAGGCAGATCGACGGACTGTTGTGATCGCTGTCGGAGGCGGTGTTGTGGGAGATGCTGCTGGTTTCATGGCAGCGACTTTTGCGCGAGGTATTCCTTTCGTACAGATTCCGACAACCTTGCTGGCTGACGTTGATAGTTCGGTCGGAGGCAAAGTCGGTATCAATCACCCACAGGCGAAGAATTTGATCGGTGCATTTCATCAACCGTTAGGAGTGATCATCGACACCGATGCTTTTAAGACTTTGCCTGAACGAGATTACAAAGCAGGCTGGGCGGAAGTAATTAAATATGGAGTTATTCTCGACAGTGATTTCTTCGAGTTTCTCTCACAGAACATTACTGCCATTGGCAATCGTGATGAAGCTGTTCTCCGTACAGCAATTCAGCGAAGTTGTGAGCTGAAGGCTCAAGTTGTCGAAGAAGACGAATACGAGCGAACAGGTCTGCGAGCAGTCTTAAACTACGGACACACATACTGCCATGCGTTCGAAGCACTGACTGGATACGGAGAACTTCTGCACGGCGAAGCGGTTTCTATCGGAATCGTCTATGCAAGTCGACTCGCAGAAAAGATGGGTCGAATTGAGAAGCCCCTCACCGACAAACAGATTGAATTGCTAGCAGGAGTCGGCTTACCGTTGAACTTGAAGGAGCCTCAACGCATCTCAATCGACGACGTCATTGATCGAATGAAACTCGACAAGAAAACCGTTGGCGGAAAGTTACGCTTTGTCCTCCCAACACGAATCGGTCATGTCGAACTTGTGGAAGACGTCCCCGAAGAACTCGTCAGGGAAACACTCATCGAAGGCGGTTTATCGGGTTCTTGACGTAATGATAAGCTTCAGTTCAATCACCCGGTTTCGCAAAACCGGCTTGTTCGATTTCTGATGAATCTTTCAGCCCCGAGCTACCACGTACGGCGCCTCGAACTCCCAATATTTCAGGGTGTCTGGCAACTTTGTCGCTGAAGATTCTGAAGTCATTGAGAATTGGATTCAGGTTTTGCAGCAAGATACTTAACGACGCTGCTGAGTGATTCAGGTTCTTATAAAGCTCAGGATCGGCAGCCAGTTTCTGAATCGAACCCTCTTCGTTATTCAGGATCTGTGAGAACTGATTGAGCTCGGTCAGCAACCCTTCCAGTTGTATCAAACTCCCGGATAGCTTTCGCACGATAAGGTCACTTTGCCCTGCGAGTGGAGCAGTCGCCTCATTGATATTCTCCATGTTCTCGCTGAGCTTCACGATGGTCTCTTTCGCTGTAGTGATTGTCAGCTTGGCTTCTTCAGCGATCACAGGAAGTGAGGCTGCGGTTCTTTTTAAATCGTTTTGAAGTTGTGGGTCTGCGAGGAATTTATTGGCATTACTTAGAGTCAGCGTTGCAGACTCTAAAGTCGAACCTGCTTTATTGAAGGTTTCCGTAGCTGTCGTCATTGTCTTAGTGAATGAGTCCAGAGCGAGTGCTGTTCGCTCAATCACTTCGTCTAAAGAACCTTCTTTGGTCTCCATTAAGTTATTCAAATTCAAGGCAACCTTTTGCCATTCACGGCTGGTCTCTGTAAATGAAACAAGCGATGTGTTTACGCTTGTTTCTAGTCGCTGCACGATTTCCATCGGGTTGGTCGGGGCAATCCCTTCGAGCCTGGAATTAGGAGGGATGACTTCCGGATCAACGCCCGCCGAGAACTCAACCTTTGCATCTCCTAACAGAGATTGAACCAACGTCGGCTCCGAATCCACTCGCAGCGAGAACTCCTCACGAATCTGAATGACCACCAAGACGCCACCCTCATTCCTATCCAGAACGACTTCTTTCACTTTACCAATTTTGATTCCGTTCTGCTTTACTGGACTCCCAGAATGTAGTCCAGGAGCTTCAGAAAAGTGAATTGCGAGAGGATAGGTTTTCTGCCAATAAGATCGCAGTTCGCCAAACTGGAGAATAAGAAAGGCTCCAATCGCCATCGAAAAGATAACGAACAGTCCCACTCGAAATTGTAATTGTCGTTCAGACATGTGTATTTGGTTGATTGAAGTGCCTTGTCAGGATGAAGAAATTTCACCACGGAGACGCGGAGGCACGGAGATTAGTTTCCAGTTTAAATAGTGTTTGTCAGCTTAAAATTTCTTGATCTTATGTAAATAACATTCACAGCAAGGATGGGACTTATTACTTATCGTTTTCCTCAGTGTCTCCGTGCCTCAGTGGTGAATTAAATTTCTCTTTTCTCAACAGGCTGCGATTTTCAAATTAAGCCGCACCGAGTTCTTGTAATCGTTCGCCAGCTTCGCCCCGTATGAACTGCGAAACTCTTGGGTCTTCAATATCAAATGCTTCTTTGGGTGTTCCATCAAAGATGATCTGCGGCTCATCAGGACCGATGCGAACGAGTGGATAAAACATCACAACTCGGTCAGCCACTTTGCGAACGGTATTCATGTCGTGTGTGACGACGATGCTCGTTACGTTACTTCGTTCTCGCGTGCGAATGATCAGTTCGTTGATGACGTCACTCATGATTGGGTCAAGCCCAGTTGTTGGTTCGTCGTACAACATAACATCGGGGTCCATTGCCAGTGACCTCGCAAGACCGACGCGCTTTCGCATTCCGCCTGAGAGTTCAGCGGGTTTCTTGTTGGCAACGACTGAGACATCCAAACCGACATCCCTTAATCGATCTCCCACGATTTGCTGGACCTGGCGATTGTGTAAGCGACGGTTTTGTCTGAGCCCAAAGGCAACATTTTCAAAGACGGTCAGACTGTCGAAGAGTGCTGCTCCTTGAAACAGATATCCGAAGCGTAATCGTTCTTTGACGATTTGTTTCTCGCTGCGCGATTTGATCGGTCGACCATCCCAGAGAACCTCGCCCTGGGTTGGCTGCAACAAGTTCATCATCAATTTCATGGTGACGCTTTTACCGCAACCGGATTCGCCAATCAGCACGAGAGTTTTTCCAGTCTCAATAGACAACGAAATCTCCCGCAGAATCGGTTGAGTCCCGAACTGCTTTGAGATATTCCGAAGTTCAATGAGTGCAGACATATAGGAATTAGGAGTCAGGAATTTGGAATTAGGAAAACCTAGTTGAAAGTTGAATTTTATGTTTTTTCACCCTTGCCCCTCGTCTCTTGTCACTAGACCAGCGGCATTCATGAAACTCTCCTATTTAGTTAAGGCGAATTAAGCCGCGCTACGGCCAGATCACGTGGTGAAGATTCATCAAAAAGAATCCGAGGAGGAAATCGATTCCCAGAATCAAAACGAACGAATAGACAAATGCTTCAGTGGCAGCTTGACCGACGCCTTCGGCTCCTGCTCGACTATGAAATCCTCGGTGACAGGCAACAAGTGAGATCGAAGCTCCAAAGAAAACGCTTTTCATAATTCCGGTAAACAAATCGTATGTCGAGACAAAGGCACGAGAGTGCAACCAATAGAAGAAACTCTCAACACCTAAAACCTGTGTGCTGAACCACCACCCTGAAAGAACACCGATCCCATCGGCACATAAAGTCAGCATTGGAATTAATAGAACACATGCCAGAAACCTCGGCACGACGAGATAAGCAATCGGATTCGCGCCCAAGGCTGTGAGTGCATCAATTTGCTCGGTGACACGCATCGTCCCCAGCTGCGCAGCCATCGCACTGCCGACACGTCCAGCGAGCATCACCGCGGCCAGGACTGGTCCCAGTTCCTTGAGAAGAGTGACGTTCACCACCGTCCCTAGCTGGTTCTCCATGTGCATCAGTGCAAACTGTTCGTACGCCTGCACGGCAAGGACCATGCCGATGAAGCCACCGGTGATCATGATGACTGGCAAGCTAAGAACCCCGATTTGATACATGACCG
>JABJMI010000917.1 GCA_018659505.1 Planctomicrobium sp. | reverse complement strand
GTCGAATCACGAATGACATTTCGGGAACGCTTGTCCCCGGGTGGATCACCCGGGGCTAATTGGATCGGGTGGCAGCGACGTTTATTGTTGCATTGACCTCAACTCCGCGCTCGCCACGCCCATCTCTTCACTTCGTTCCGTTCTGGGTCGTGCCACTCGTCCCGCCGGGAATTGGTCCGTCAAGTTGAACGATTTTTCATGTGTCTGTTGAGACATTATCCCACGTTGAGTTTCCCCAACCAACAAGCCAACTCGCTGCATAGCGTCGCTCGTAGACAATCCCCGGATTCACTTCATCGGGCATCGGTTTCTCGAACAACTGGGCGTCACGAACTCGCCAGTGCTGATGGTACAATTCAGATTCAGCTGCCTCAATTTCCGCCACCGGACGTCGTTTTGATTTTTGAATAAAGGAATCCGGGTCGTTAATAATATTTGGCAAGGTCACAATGTGATCCCAGCTAACTTGAGTTGTGAGAAGTGGTAGTTCATCAAGCTGATAGAGAGCCCAGAATAATGGCACGGTAGCTTCAGCGCGCCAGCTGTACTGGACGATCTCATTTTGTGACGGGGTTGCACGGTCAAAAAACAAGAGTTCGTTAGGCGACATGTAATCGCGAATGTTGTGTGAATCTACCCAATCGCTGAGCCGGCTAAAATCTTCGTCGTGAGCCCGATCGACTACAGCAAAAAGTGCAAGAACGCGGCATGCGATGTCGACTGGGGAACGCGGTACCGGATTTTCGCTGCCAGATATAGCTGTATCGATCATGTAGTTTTCGCGACAGGCGTAATGAATAAGTAAGGGAGAATTGACGGCTTTGTTGAGCCCTCATCTGTTTCTTAAAGGTAGCGTGCCGGCGATTCTGCTTCAACGCTTGTTGGGTGGCACGACCTGAGTGTAGCGGAGCGGGATGGTGGTCGTGCCACCTGTGACAGCGACGTTTATCGTTGCATTCACCTCAACTCCGCGCTCGCCACGCCCATCTCTTCATTACGTTCTGAGTCGTCCCACTTGCCTGTTACTCAACCGAGTAGATCTGAAACAACATGCCCATGGACATCTGTCAGGCGGAAGTCTCTGCCGGAGGAGTGGTAGGTTAATTGTTTGTGGTCGAAGCCCATTTGATTCAGGATAGTGGCGTGTAGATCGTGCAGCGTTACCGGGTTTTCAGCGACTGCTTGTCCAAGTTCATCAGTTGTTCCGTAAGCCGTGCCGCCTTTGAATCCGCCTCCAGCCAGCCAGACCGAGTAACCATCGATGTGGTGATCTCGTCCCCAACGTTTGCGGTCTTTGACGTTTGATTGAGAGGTCGCTGTCCGTCCCATTTCTCCGCCCCAGATCACAAGTGTTTCTTCGAGCAGACCTCGCTGTTTGAGATCAGACAGCAGGGCAGCGATTGCCTGATCAGACTCGGCTGCAAGCCTTTTCTGATTAGAAATCGCTGAACCATGCGAGTCCCAAGGTTGACCTGCTCCATGGTAAATCTGCACATAACGAACTCCACGTTCCGAAAGTCTGCGGGCGATTAACATGTTCTTACCTTGCAGAGTATCGCCATACATTTCACGAGTATTGGCTGTCTCCTGTTGTAAGTCGAAAACATCTGAAGCTGCCGTTTGCATACGAAATGCGAGTTCCATCGAATGAATTCTGCTTTCCAGTCTTTCATCATCCGGTCGACGGGCAGCGTGTCGTTGGTTCATGAATTGAGTGAGATTGATCTGCGCCCGTTGTGATCCCGTGCGTATATCGTTCCGCGTCAAATTCGGAATGAGTTCCTCTGGATTTCCGAGTGTGTCGATATGCGTTCCCTGATAGATGCCGGGTAAGAACGAACTCGTCCAGTTGCGAGATTGCGCTGTTGGCATCCCACGCGGGCAGAGCACTACGAACCCGGGAAGTTCATCGCTTTCATTTCCCAGTCCATAAAGTAACCAGGCTCCTAGACTCGGTCGGGCAAGCGTGGAGTGACCACAATTGGTCAGCAACAATCCGGGACTATGATTGGCGATCTCTCCTTGCATCGAGCGAATTACGCATAACTCGTCCGCGTGCTGAGACAGATGCGGGTAGAGTTCGCTGATCTCTAATTCACTTTGTCCATGCTTCTTAAACTTGAATGGAGAACCGAATAGCTTCCCGACCCGGTTTCGCTGCGTCCTTTGTAATTGCTTAACGAACGATTCCGGCAGCGGTTGATTATCGAGCCTGTTGACCTCTGGCTTGGGATCGAATGTATCAATCTGCGATGGACCACCATTCATGAAGAGGTGAATGACTCGTTTCGCTTTCGCAGGGAAATGCGGAGTCGCCACCGCAAGCGGCGCTTCATCCAGATTTCTTTCTGCCTGTGCTGACTGACCGAGAAGCCCCACCAGAGCCAAAGCTCCAAGACCGGTCCCTGAATTCTGCAGGAGTTCTCGACGAGAAATAAGAGGATTGAATTGGGACATGTTTAATGACTACTAACAATGTAAATTGGGCAAACTACCAGAAGGCTCTAATCGAGGTACTGGAATTCGTTACTCATGAGGATCGACTGAGCGACCAACGGCCAGCTTTGTGCTGTAGATGGACTCTTTTTGAGAGACGATTTAAAGCGATTTTGTAATTCCAGAAACCTCGTGATCTTACTGATTTCTGGAGGAGCGGCAGGACGTTGTAAGATCAGTTCGAAAAGATAAACAATACGTTCTTGATCATCATTCGCAGCGAGGAATTCTGGACGTTCTGTAATTTCGACCGCTTGATCGAGAACAAACGCAGAATTCATGGCGAATAATGATTGTGTCGCGACGACACTTTCGGTTCGTTCAGACTGAGTCTGCATCGGTGTCGGAAAGTCGAAAGCCCGTAAGGTAGGATCGAGATTGAAACGATTTATAAATCCATAAATCGACCTGCGACGAGTGTAATCCTCGCCCCACAAAGGAGCTGAGTGACCGAACTGTTTGAGGTCAATGACACCACTCACTGCGAGCATGCTGTCTCTCAATTCTTCAATCGAAAGGTGCTTACGATTGGCTCGCCAGTAGAATCGATTTCCAGGATCGATACTTTCGTTTGAATCGAGGCTGAAACTGCTTTGTAAATAGGTGTTCGATAGAACAATCGTACGAACTAAATGCTTGACCGACCAATCATTTTCTATGAAGTCATTTGCGAGCCAGTCGAGTAACTCTGGATGTGCTGGGGCAGCGGTCATCAGACCGAAATTAGAAGGAGCATCGACGAGGTAGCTCCCCATTAACATTCCCCAAACGCGATTCACGAAAACCCGAGCAGTCAGCGGATTGTCCGGTGAAGTGATCTTCCCTGCGAGTTCCAGGCGACCGCTGTTCTTATCGCTAAAGGGAGTTTGAGAGTCATCCAGTAATTTCAGGAATCGACGAGGAACAGCGTCGCCACGATTCGAAGCATCGCCACGGATGAAGATGCTTGGTTCGATAGGCTTCTTCTTTTCAGCAACAACCATTGCTCTGGCGGGAGCAGCGGGGTGATACGTGAGGAGTGCAGCCAATTCCGTTTCGCGAATTTTTTGAGCAATCGAACGGTTGTTACCGCCTGCTTTCTTATTCCCTGCGGCTTCAATTTTCTTTGCAATCGCCTGGCGTTGTTTTAAGTAGTCTTGATGACTCTTCTCGTCAGTAGTGTAACCTTGTACTTCCGGTTGAAGTTTTTCGTTTAATGGATTTGCACGATCGACTGAATTGAATACTCCATGTAAGGCATAATAATCAGCGGTCGGAATCGGCTCGTATTTATGATCGTGACAGCGAGCACACGCCACTGTTAGTCCGAGCAAACCGCGTGATGTGACGTCGATCCAGTCATCGATTTCTTCCTGTGTTGAACCGCCAGCGTGTGGTCCGACTGCTAGGAAGCCGAGCGCAGCCTGTTCCGGGGCGTCTTCTGCGAATCCCATTAAATCGGCTGCAAGTTGCTCTTTGACAAATTGATTGAAAGGTTTATCGGCATTGAACGCTTTGATAACGTAATCGCGATAGGTGAAGGCAAACGGGAAGTAGTGCGGAGTCTTGGTGTCGGGCCGATAACGACTGTCGGTATCGGCATAACGAGCGATATCGAGCCACATGCGCGCCATCTTCTCTCCAAAAGCTGGCGACTCGATCAGTCGATCAACGGTCTCTTGAATTGCTTGGGGGCGGTTCTCTCTGAGCTTCGCTGGGAACGCTTCGACATCTTTGGCGGTCGGCGGCAAACCTGTCAAATCATAGCTGAGCCGTCGCAACATCGACCGTGGATCGGCGTGGCGGGAAGGAGTCAGTTTCTGTTGTTGCATTTTAGCGAAGATGAACTGATCGATTGGCTGACGATTGAACATCGCATTGTCGACTTGCAGCGGAGTCGTTTTCGCAATTGGCTGAAACGCCCAATGCTGCTTCGCCTGTTCGAAAAGGAATTCCTGGTCACCAAGTTGGGAGAACTCAGAATCTCCCAAGTCGTTCTCTGGTCCAGGGGCTCCCCGCTGAATCCAATCTTCGAAGTATTTGATTTCTACATCCGAGAGTTTCCCCTCGGGAGGCATTTGCAGGTTCTCGTTTTTGTAAAGAATTGCTTCCATCAACAGCGACGACTGCGGCTCACCTGGGATGACAGCCATCGTTGTCTCACCACCTTTCAGCCAGCCAGATTGCCGATCCAGAAGCAGTCCCCCCATCTGCTCTTTTTCCTGTTCGGAATGACACTCGTAACAGTGCTTGACCAGCATTGGGCGAATCCTTTTCTCAAAGAAGTCAACATTTGCCATCTCCTCTGCCTGACCAGTTTGAGTAATCACAAACATTAGGCAGAGAACAGCATTTAGTAGAATGAAGATTCTCGAAAAGGTTGAGTAAGATCTGTTCATGTGAGCTATCGAGTGGAAATACGGTTCGCAGGAAGGATCATTGAAGCAGGTCGCGAGAGATTAAATTTGGCTGGGGAATCTCTCGCGAATGGAAGGCAATTTATTATATCCAAGTAGGACATCGGCTGAAAAGCCGAATGACATTCCGAGCGCGACTTATCCACCGCAACTCAATAGAAATTTCAACTCAAGCCGCTGGACTGAGGGACTAGGGATCGAGAGGCAAGGGTAATCAGCATAATCGGATAAGATGAGAACGAAATATCTAAATCCTCAATCCATTAGACCATTCAGCCACGACGAAGGTGGTCTTCAATCTTCTATAAGAATTTCCGCAATACTCACGCGATAGAAACGGTAGCGGCCGTCGTAGTCGCCCAGGCTGAGTTGTTCGGGTTTGCCCTGCCATTCGAGAATGATTGAACCGTCGACTATCATGGTGACATGATTATCTTGAACAGTCACAACAATCTGCGAAAGGCGACAAGTGGCTGTGGACAATTTGTCCAAGTGGAGTCTTGTTTCGCAAAAAAGCCCTCATGGCAAATTGCCCACAGAGCGAATGTTATCATTCACTCTTCTTCAGATTCAGACGGAACCGCAATCAGATCGTATTCCCGAGCTTCGATAATTATAACGGGGATCATTTGACCCGGTTCGAGGTTTTCGCCTTGAATGTACACGACGCCGTCGATCTCAGGAGCGTCTGCATAGGTGCGACCGATCCAGACATTCGGATCGTCAGTCGGTGAATCGATCATGCAATCGAGTTCGTAATCGACCATCGATTGTCCCCAGGCGAAAGCGAGTTCCTGCTGCGTTTCCATCAGCGATTGTTGACGACGTTCTTTGACTTCATCAGGCAAATGCTCATCAAGTTTGACAGCTGGTGTTCCCGGCTCTATAGAATATGGGAAGACACCCATTCTTTCGAAATGTGTCTCTTTAACGAACTCGCGGAGTTCTTCAAATTGCTCTTCCGTTTCCCCCGGAAAGCCAACAATGAATGTTGTCCGCAGGACAAGATTCGGGATTCGATCTCGCAACTTCTCGACCAGTTCAACCGTTTTTTCACGGTTCACTCGTCGCTGCATTCGCTTGAGAACTTTGCTGTTGATGTGTTGCAACGGCATATCTAGGTAAGGAATGACTTTGGTCGAGCCAGCAATTTTGTCGATCAGTTCGTCAGTGAAGTTCACTGGATAGAGATACATCAAGCGAAGCCAGTCGATCCCTTCGACTTTCTCTAATTCATCGAGAAGTTGAACGAGCCGAACTTCGCCGTAGTAGTCCATTCCATAATAGGTGGTATCTTGAGCGACGAGAATCAACTCTCGAACACCATCGGCAGCCAGTTCTTTCGCTTCCTCAATGACCATCTCAATCGGCTTCGTGACATGCTTGCCGCGCATACTCGGGATGGAACAAAAAGTACACGTCCGATCACAACCTTCGGAGATTTTCAGATAAGCATAATGCTGAGGAGTAATCCGCAAGCGAGCTCTATCGTCCAAGGCACGAACTGCTGCCGGGCGGAACAGTTCTCGCTGCTCTTTTTGACCGCCGACTAAACGATCGGCGACTCGTGTGATCTCTTCGCGACCAAAGACACCCACGATGTGATCGATCTCTGGCATCTCTTCGAGTAAACTTCCGCCAACACGCTCCGGCAAACATCCAGCGACAATCACTCCTTTAGTCTTGCCGCCTGTCTTGAGGTCGATCATCTCCTGGATGACAGCTTTAGATTCTTTGCGTGATTCATCGATAAATCCGCATGTGTTCACGATAACGAAGTCCGCTCCCTCGGGATTCGAAACGAGCGAATATCCATCGAGAGACAGTGAACCGAGCATTCGTTCGCTGTCGACAAGATTTTTAGGACAACCAAGGCTGATGAATGCGTACGTTCCTTTGGAGTAGCCGACCGCATCTTCATTCATTTCCGGTTCTGAAGGAGGATCACCAATAATCGGGAGGTCGAGCATTTCTGAGTTTCAGCTAAAAGTTGTTGGGCAATCCGGTCTCAACAATCGAGACGGACTCGGTCACGTTTATCATAACGTGAATGCCCAAGGAATTCGACTTGAAAGCGAGAGCATTTCTAATGCTTCCCTTGCCCGCAAAGTACGTTTCTCAATTAAAATACGTTGATACCACAAGGCTGGTCTGTAAAGACACATATTAGATTTGTTTGAAGTACCCCACTGCTGAGTTATTTTCAGCTATTCGCAGGACCAAATTGCGTGACGTCGCTGGGCATTGTGCATTTTCGGTCGAAATGAGTGTATCCGCCGTCGACGAAGATGATTTGACCGGTGGTATGGCTAGAACGTGGCGACGCCAGAAAGACCACCATGTCCGCGAGTTCCTCTATGGTCGTGAACCGTTTCCCCAACGGAATCAGTTGCTCGATTTCTTTCTTAGCACCTTCTGGATCAGGCATCGCATCCAGGCACTTTTCGTAAAGCGGTGTCCATGTCTCCGCTGGTGAGACGGCATTGACTCGCACACCAGACGATGCCAAATCGACTGCCCATTCACGGGTTAGTCCGTTGATGCCCCCTTTGGATGCCGCATATCCCGAAGTTCCACCTTGTCCTGTTTCGCACACCTTCGAACCGATGTTGATGATGCAGCCTTTGGTCGCCTTAATCGCATCGAGGGCGTAATGCACAATGGCGTAATAATGAACCAAGTTACGCTTGAGGGATTCCACGAATGCCTCTGGTCCCGCTTCGAGACTGGCTCCATCGTTCACGCCGGCATTGTTCACAATGATGTCGATCTTTCCAAACTTCTGAAGAGTTTGGTCCACCGCATTCTTACAGGCAGCGAGGTCTGTGAGGTCACCTTGAATGAAGACGCATTCTTTCCCAAGAGCAGCGTACTCCTTTTCAAGTTGTAGACCTTCTTCGGAACTACGATTGACGTTGGCAACCTTCGCACCCTCAGCGATCAAACTACGAACAATTCCTAGTCCGATTCCTTTGGAACCGCCGGTGACGAGGGCGACTTTGTCTTTGAGTTGTAGATCCATGGTTGTTGGTTTTTCTTAATTGCTGCG
>JABJMI010000788.1 GCA_018659505.1 Planctomicrobium sp. | reverse complement strand
GCCACCAAATTCTGAATGGAAGAATTCGTGAACCGACTTCGCTGTCACCGGACCAATCTCGTCCACAGCAGCTAACGCCTCTTCGGTTTGGTTGATGATCTCGTCGATGGTTCCGAAGTTCTTCTCCAAAAGTCGGGAGTTACTCGTTCCAACGAAGCGGATATTAAGGGCAGTCAACAACCGCCATAACGGACGTGCCTTTGATCCTTCAATCCCTGTGAGCAACTTATCAACGGACTTTTCTCCCATCCGTTCGAGTTGCAATAACTTCTCTCGCTGATCATTGAGGCGATAAACATCCGCGAAACTGGTGAGCAAGTTGGCATCAATGAGTTGTTCAACGACTTTGATGCCCATCCCTTCAATATCCATTGCCTTACGAGATGCGAAAAACCGCAGACTCTCACGCAATTGAGCCGGACATGTTGGGTTCACGCAACGAATATAGACTCCTCCCTCATCTTGAATGACATCAGTCCCGCAGGCGGGGCATTTATCAGGGAATTGAAACTCCTGTTCTTCTCCGGTTCGCAAATGCTTTTCGACCCTGACAACGTGTGGAATAATTTTCCCCGCTTTCTCGACAACAACCTGATCACCGATCATCACTCCCAATCGCTCGACCTCATCTCGATTGTGCAAGCTTGAACGTGAAACGGTCGTGCCAGCGATCTCTTTAGGTTTGAGATATGCCACCGGAGTCAATGTTCCCGTCTTACCCACTTGTATTTCAATCGCGAGAATTGTTGTGGTCTCTTCATAGCGTTCCCACTTATACGCGATCAACCAACGTGGACTCTTCGAAGTGTTTCCGAGCTCTTCTCGCAACTCAAATTGATTGACTTTGATGACCAAACCGTCGACTTCAAAATCCAGAGAATGAATGTTCTCCATCAACGTATTACAGAGAGTCATCGACTCTTCGATTCCCGTCCGTGCTTCAACATTCGGTGTCGCTGGAATTCCCCAGGCACGGACTTTGTCGAGATAGTCAAGATGCGTTGTCACACCCGTGCCGGCATGTGCCCCAATCCCATGAGCGAGGAACCGCACTTTGCGAGCCGCACAGAGTTTGGGATCGAGCAACTTCAAAGCACCCGATGTTGTGTTTCGAGGATTCTTATATGCTTCCTGCCCATTTTTTTCTTGCAATTGATTGAGTTCAGCAAAGTCAGAATTAGCGATATAGGCTTCACCTCGAATTTCGACAAGTTCCGGGAAATCCTCGCCGTTCAGTTTGAGAGGGACTCCCCCGACAGTCTTCGCATTATGTGTGACATCGTCCCCGTACTGACCATCTCCTCGAGTCAGAGCTTGTTTCAGGATTCCTTGTTCATAAATGAGCGCGAGTGCGACGCCATCGATTTTGTATTCAACTGTATACTCTAACTCGTCGAGATCACCCAGTTTACGCAGTCTCTGATCAAATTCGACAACTGCGTCTTCAGCATAGACGTTGTCGATGGAGAGCATCGGCAATCTATGCTGGACGGTCTCGAACCCTGAAATTGGTTCTCCCCCGACCTTATGAGTCGGGCTTTCAGGTGAGTCGAACTCGGGATGCTCTTTTTCGAGTTGCTCTAATTGTTTTAGCAGTCGATCATACTCTAGATCAGGAATTTCAATCGTAGATTCGACATAATACAACCGGTTGTGACGATTGATTTCGTCTCTCAGAGCTTCGATTTTTGCTTCAATAGATTGTGTCATGGCATGAACTCGTATTTCCGGAATCAGCACTCGATTGTATAGTTGTCAACTCGAATCCTCGAATGAGTAGCGAAGTGTAGCAGGCACATTTTTCGCTGTCTCAACATGGATCAGTGTTCAATAATCACTGTTCAATAATCATTGTACAGTATTAGAATATATCCCTTACAGAGATATGAGGCGCAAGGATGCGGATCATCGCTGTCATGAATCAAAAAGGTGGCGTTGGCAAGACCACCACAAGTGTCAACCTGGCAGCCGGACTGGCTCATCAAGGTCGGCGCGTTTGCCTGATCGATCTCGATCCACAGGCTCACTCTTCAATTCACTTAGGTGTCGAAGTCCTCGGTGGCACAGATTCGATCTATCAGGTTTTCGCTGGTGCGAAGCCGTTCCATGAAGTGACTCAGTTGGTTTCGAAGAACCTCTGGCTATCGCCCGCTGACATCGATCTGGCAGCGACAGAACTCGAACTGGTCGACGCACCTGGTCGAGAATATGTATTGAAACAGGCGCTCACAAGCTCCAATGCTGCTGAGAAATTCGATTACATCGTCATGGATTGCCCACCCTCGCTGGGGGTTCTCACGATTAACGCATTGTCGGCAGCGAATGAAGTTTTGATCCCATTACAGCCACACTTCTTTGCGCTGCAAGGTCTCTCCAAATTATTCGAAACAACAGCTTTGGTGACTCGGAGATTGAATCGAGATTTAAAAGTCTCGGGAGTTGCACTCTGTCTGTTTGACACCGGAACTCGTTTGGCTGGCGATGTCACGGATGACTTGATGATGTTCCTCGAGCAGAGTGACCCACAAGCTCCATGGGCGGATGCGAAAGTCTTCAATACAAAAATTCGTCGAAACATTAAGCTGGCAGAAGCTCCCAGCCACGGCATTTCAATCTTTCAATACGCCCCCACGTCAGCGGGCGCGCTCGATTATCAGAATCTAGTGCTAGAAGTCATCGAAGCCGAAGCAAAAGCATCAATCGATCAACGGCACGCAGCTTAAAAGCAATTCATTTCGCGTCATACCACTTAGCCCCCGGTCACCGACCGGGGGAAAGCCTGGGCTGACGAAAATGTTATTGTTCAGTGAATCATGCGACACGGATGTTCATTGGTGGGTAGGAATATTGAAAAAGTAAAATTGACAATTATAAATTGTAAATTGATTGGGCAATAACCTCATTTTTCAATTTACACTTTACAATTTCACTTTTTCAATCCCCTGCTTTCGAGACGATCTTTTCGTTGTGGCTTTGGTCACCTAAAATTGCCTAGTCTTCCCACTCACATTGATTTTCGTCAGCCCAGGGAAAGTCACTCTCCAATTACCACGGCTTCTTTGGTCCAAACGACGACCCGGAAAAATTGCCGCCTCGCCAGCGTTCTTCATGAACCGATCCTCGACCAGATGCTTCGCCTTCCCAATCGCGAGTCGTCCATTGGCAGGTGTGACGATTCACTTTTTCACCTGCAATAAACAGGTTCTGGTGAGCAGCTCGCCATTCGCCCTGAGGCTGCGGTTGCGGGAGTAAACCAAACATTCTTTTGAAAAGGTAAACTGCCCCCATAGTGATTCCGAAAGTGACACACATAAACATCGTGATAGGAATTAAGAGAGCGCCCAGTTCAAAGATGCGACCAAGCCTGCTCCACAACGGTTGCCAGAATAATAAAGTCAGTAGCGTTCCCAAGCTAAGATAGGGACCATAAGGGATGGCTCGATCCCTTATGAATGGCAGAGTCAGCAGTACCGCAGTTAATGCACAGAGGGGAGCGATGAAGAAGGCAATCACAGCCGGTTGCCAGCCGAGGAAGGCGCCGACCATCATCATCAAATAGATGTCTCCATCTCCCATCGCCTCTTCTCGCAGAAACAGAAATCCAGCCATCCGCACCAGCCAAACGATTCCTCCTCCAACAATCATCCCCACGAGGCTCACTGAAAGACCATGCAGATAAGGATGTGCTGTCACCCACCCCGGGACCGCCGGACCTTGTAACAACGGATGGAACCATTCCGGTGTGATGATACTGAATGAATGAGCCAAATTAGGTAGCTGATTCCAAACAGGAACAAGATGCAGGATCGGCAAACAAAACAGGACGATGACACCAAAGATTGTCGCTGGCGTTGTCGTCGCTTCCGGGATGATCCTTAAATCGAAATCAATCAGTGTCGCAACCAGTAATGCTTCGATGAGAATCGCATGGAAAGCAAACCTTAGCCAGACGAACGCTTCAGGAGAGATCGAACCTAACCCCGGATAAACTTGCGGACCAATTGCGGAGAAGACGGAACTCTCCTCCAGCGGAACACGCATTCCCATGGGAACTTCAAACCAGAACAAGAGCAGTAGCAAAGACCCATTCAGAAATTCGACGAACGGATAACGGGGAGAAATCCACATCCCACAAGATCGACAGCGACCCCGCAGTTTCAACCAGCCGAAGACGGGGATGTTGTCGTACCACTTGATGTATGTTTGACAGCGAGGGCAGTTTGACGGCTTCGACCAAAGTGATTGCAGTTGCGGCCATAATCCAGAATGTTGCGGGATTCGATAGACGCAGACATTCAGAAAGCTGCCGATGATCGTCCCGATGACGAAGATGTAAGTCCCTACAATCCAGCCAGGGAGGTCGATAAAGAGCGTCATTATGTCTGGTCCCCATCACCAAGTTGAGCAATGATTTCGTCGACGATTGAAGCAATCTCGCGTTGATCTGTATTGATGATCAATGAAGCTGGTTCAGCATACTTTGCTTCTCTCTCTTCAAGGACAGTAGCGACCTCTGCGAAGATGTTCTCACCAGTTAGTGAGGGGCGACTAGTCGAAGTGCTTTCGTCGCTGCGGAGGCGTTCGACAATTGTTTCGACGCTTGCCTGTAACCAGATGACTGGTCCAGCAAGT
>JABJMI010000916.1 GCA_018659505.1 Planctomicrobium sp. | reverse complement strand
TTGTGGAATCGTACTTCGCGGACATGAAGAGCATTGGAAATGCTTGAAATTCGCGTTGACTCATTTTTACATACAGAGTTATGCTGCCAGGTTGAATACAATATTGGATTTGACCAATAGATTTGGTCTTGTTTTCCCAATGCAGGATGCAAATTGTGGAAGCCTCAGCGAAACATCTCATTCCCTTCTCACAAGTAGAACAGCTTCGCGCAGGTCGTGAAATTGTTCGCCATGAAGCCGAGGCACTTCTCGACTTATCCAGGAATCTAGATGCCTCCTTCCTCGCTGCCGTTGATCTACTGAAGAATTGTCAGGGAAGTGCCATTGTCTGTGGGATGGGGATGGCAGGGCTGATTGGGCAGAAGATTACTGCCACTCTCTCTTCAACCGGAACACGCTCACACTTCCTGCATCCAGCTGAGGCTGTGCATGGCGATCTAGGTTGCTTGCATCCCAATGATGTCTTGATTGCGATCTCAAATAGTGGCGAAACCGAAGAAATTTTGAATGTCGTCCCAGCTGCTCAAAGTATGCAGATTCCTGTCATTAGTATTACGTCGAACCGCCACAATAGCTTGGCTGAAAACTCCGATGTTGTATTAGAAATTGGTCGAACCCGTGAAGCTTGTCGCTGGGGGCTTGCTCCTTCGACGAGCACAACCACGATGCTTGCTCTCGGTGACGCACTGGCATTAGTTGTCAGTGAAGCAAAAGAATTTACGCCTCACCACTTTGCGAAATTTCATCCCGGTGGAAGCCTTGGTCAAAAGTTAAAACCGGTCATTGAACTGATGCGACCGCGTGAACAACTTCGAATTGCTTCGGATCAAAAAACAGTACGTGAAGTCATTTCGACATCCGCTCGACCTGGGCGTCGCACTGGTGCCATTTTATTGGTGGATGAGAAAGAGCGACTGAGTGGTTTATTCACAGACAGTGATTTGGCACGACTCTTGGAGACCAGACAAGACGCGATTCTAGATGAGGCAATCTCGACCGTCATGACGTCTCAACCGATGACTGTTCGCGACGATGCGATTTTCTCCGATATTGTCGATCTACTATCAGCTCGAAAGATTAGCGAAATCCCGGTGATTGATGAAGATCGCAAACCGGTCGGCTTGATTGATATTACTGATGTCATTGGCTGGCTGCCGACTGAATCGCGCTCAGCTGCTTCGTCGGCGAAGGAGACGAGGTGATTCGATTATTCATCACCGCTGCGACGATGCTTTTTCTGGCATCAGCGTATTTTCTGTATGGTGCGTTCGTAGTGCCATTCACTGTTGCGCTGGATGTCCCAGAGGGGGAACTCGTCCCTCAAACTAATAATTATCAGCCACCCGTTCTTTCTGATACAGCGAAGAAATACTTCTCCGATGTCGCTTGGTTACATGAAGGAGAGATTAAGTCATATCAGTCACAAGAGATCTTCTTTTACACTCATAACGTCGAGCGCGATGAACAGAGTGGCAACAAAGTCTTGATGTCTCCGATTGCGATGCTCTGGCAAGATCCAGAACATCCCGAGAAACAACCTGTACGATTGATCGCTCAAAAAGGCTTGATTCAATTCGAAAACAAATTCTTTGACTCGGCATTACAACTGACGAATTCCAAGCCGGGACGAATTGTTTGGGGAACACTGGAAGGTGTCGTTCATATTGATGGACCGGACGGCTTAGTCCTCGACGGGAAGCAGTTTGTCTTCTCTGAACAGTCTGGGCAACTCTACAGCGATTACCCTGTGAAGTTCCATTATGGACCATCTCCCGATGATCAGACAGAAATTTCTGGCTCAGCGGATCAATTGGATTTGAGTCTAACGAAATCAAATGAATCAATTTTAGGCAACGATATGCCTCGCGTTGGTGGAGTTTCGCTGCTGACGTTGCGGCGGAATATCAAACTGAATTCAAGCTTCATTCAAAACGGAGAACGTCATACTGCTGAACTGAGTTGCGACGGTCCCTTTGAGTATGACTTTATTGCCAAGAAAGCCTCATTCAACAGTCGAGTCCATGTGAAGCATCATCTACCAAATCAACAGCGAATCGAAACGGATTCGCTGGAAGCTGAGCGACTATTACTGCAATTCGCTTCATTAAAACCTGAAGTAGAAAAGAAGGAAAAAGGCTCGGAAGAACTCTTCGATAACTTAGAATTACAAGAAGTACGAGCGTATGGTTCGACTGTTGGTTTAGGTGGCCGCTCTTCGCAGGTGATCGTTCGATCAGAAGAGCATGATCTCGTCGCGACGATGCAGAATCTGACTTACAATCTGCAAACCCGAGTCGCGAAGTTTCTCGATTCGAAGAGAGTGTTAGCGAAGCGAGGAGAAACGACGTTTGCGTGTCCAGCGATCTCCGTGAAACATAGCGAAGCGAAGAAGCTGGAATATCTGCATTGCCATGGACCGGGTCAGCTTTACGCCAGTCACGAGAAATTTGGGAATTCACACGCAGAAGCTGTCTGGGAAGGTGAAGTGCATGTCGTCCCTGATCGGTCTGGTCCTTATCATGTGGCTGAACTTGTTGAGAAAGCCCGCATCGTCGTCCCAGAAATTATCACGGAAGATACTCAAGAGAAGTTTCAATTCGACTTGAGTGCGGATCAACTCCGACTTTGGGTCGATCTTGCAAAAGCTGAATCCCTGAAAGACGAAGAGAATCTTCTTGAGCACGAACTTCCTATCAGTCGTGCCGAGGCGGTTGGGAATGTCTCGTTGGTATCCGACGAAATGGTGATCGAACGTTCCAATCTTATCAATGTGATTCTGACACCGACGAATAAAGTTTCAGTGCCGGATCAAACTTCTGATCAAGTCGTTGAAGCAAGTTATACTGAAGCAGATCAGACAAAGCGTCCGCGAAAGAGACTTAAGGATCCAATTCGGCTATCGATAGATCAGATCGAGATCAATGTTTTGCATAACTCAGCGACCGGAAAAGTTGAGCTTCAGCGAGTCGATGGAACAGGCGATGTCACCATTTCGCATCAACCTGAGGCAAGTGAGACAACTCAGGAATTCGGAGGTGGCTCTCCCCTGATTCTCAAAGGAAAGCGACTCGTCATTGAGAGCGAAGGTGAGGACGACCAGAAAGTGACACTGATCGGAATTGTCGATGAGTATGGAAAAGTCACTTCACCAGCTGAACTCGAATTTGGACCGACTCGCATCAAGGGAGCAAACATAACACTCGACCGCCTCAGCAATCAGATATCAATCAACGGAGCGGGTGCTTTTCAAATTCCTGTTACTAAAGATTTTAATGGAAAGAAATTAGAACACCCTGCGACGTTAGAAGTCGTTTGGCAAGAACGAATGACCTTCAATGGTCTGGAAGCTCTATTCCTGGAAGCAGTAAGCTGTTCACTGAATGGTCATCAAGAATCAACGTCTCGCATGCTCTGTGATGAACTTCGTGTTCGACTGACAGATAAGATCTTGCTCACGGAAAAGCCTGACAAGAACCGTGATATCGAAGTCGATTCGATTCATGCCAAGTACGGAGTTGAGCTTGAATCGAATGCGTATGAGCAGAACAAACTGGTCGGTGCTCGACGAGGCTATCTAGCAGAGTTTCATGTGAACCAGATTAGCGGGAATTTTATCGGTCTAGGACCAGGAGAGATTCATGCCTGGACTTTAGGAGACCAACTGAAACTCTCTCCGACCGATACCGCCGAGGCAAACCAGCCGATCAAGACGGATGAAACACCTCGCTGGCGATACTCTCGATTGAAGTTCTCGGGACGATTCACTGGAAATGTTCATCAACAGACTTCAGAGTTTCAGAAACAGGAGATCAAGATCCTGTCTGCTCCGGTTGATCGGGCTCTCGTCAAATTTCGTGAAGACGATGTCTCTCTTGTGGAGAACGCTGTACGACTCGATTGTCGAAGCATGAAAATCCTACAGCGAGAGTTCGCTGACCGAGACTACTGGGAAATATTTGCTCAAAATGTGAATGAGTTAGAAGGTCAACTCTTTCGTGCGGTGGCTGACGAACTTTCTTTCGATGAACGCTTAGGGAGATTCATTCTTCGAGGGATCGGTAAAGATGCTACCCTCTACTTCCAAGAGCGACCCGGCGCGCCTTTCAGTCCCCCTTCCCATCGCTATATTGAATTCATCCCGAAGAAAAAATCTATTACGGTCGATGGATCGAGCGGGCTAAGTGGTTAATGGATCGGCTAGTGTTTAGGGGCAAGGGGCTAGTGAGAAATGACCAAAGTTTATTTCTGCACTTACTGGCATCGCTAAGGAGAAGGAACACTCATTTTCACTCATCAACGCTAATGAATTTGGTTGGTGAGATTGCGTCTTTGTTTTATATTATTATTGTCATTTGCTGGGTTTCAATAAAATTACGCTTTGAAGTCATTAGACTGCCTGTGAAGATTGGTTAGCTTAGATGAGTGTTAATCAGTGTTCCAAAATTACTTTGCGTTCAAATTTCATACTCGCTGATCTGAACTCCTATGTCGCAAGAACCATATCCTACCGTTGTACTCGCTAGTCGGAATCAAAAGAAAATTGGTGAGATTCGTGAATTGTTGGCTCCGTTTGGGATTCCTTTGAAGTCGGTTT
>JABJMI010000122.1 GCA_018659505.1 Planctomicrobium sp. | reverse complement strand
GGAATGGGCGTTCAGTGTTCCCCTAATTGAACAACCCACGGATCTGACATGTTATTGGAGTCACGAATGAAGGATGAAGTCGCTGTTGCAACAGTTGATAAACGAAAGAAATCATCTCGAAGAGGCGAAACAAATCGCCGCCAGGATGATGCAGAAGTGTTTCAAGGAGAAGAGAGACGCGTCAGCGAACGTAGAGGCGGAGAACGTCGTCGACAAATCGATCCAACAACTTGTGAAAGAGACTACCAACCGGATGAAGTCGAATTCATGAAAGCCATGGACGATTACAAACGACGAAGTTGTCGCCAGTTTCCAACCTGGAGCGAAGTTTTAGAAGTCGTCCGTGATCTCGGATATCGTAAGGTCGCTGCACCGACTCAGACTTATGATGCCGAATCATAAAGATTAAGTTCCTCCCAAAACTATTGAAACCCGCAAGTTCACTAACAACTAGCGGGTTTCTTTATGCACCAACTCTAGCTCCCACCTCATTAGGTGATGCGAATAGTTGTAATTCTCGACGAAGCACAATTGAAAAACCACGATACAGACGAATGTCCCGAAATGTGCTAATCGATGTCTCGTGTCAACGATCGTAAACTCTGCAAGAAATCGAGACTTGCTTGAGGTAAATTCCTGCATTTGTTTTCGTGTGATTAGCCTATTTCGTGGTTCAGAGATTTCTTTCATTGGGACGTTCCAGGACGGTTACAATTTTCCTTCATGATTAGATAAGCTATGAGATTGAGCATATTTGCATTGAGTCATTGTCATTAAATCAATTGATCGTCACACAACGAAATCACAACCGGGAGCAAACATTATGTCAGTCAAACCTATTCCTGAAGGTTACCATTCGGTGACTCCCTACCTCATTATCGAAGGTGCTCAAGCTGCCATTGATTGGTACAAACAAGTTTTTCATGCTGAAGATCATTTGAAACTTGATGGTCCCGGTGAATCCGTCGCTCATGCTGAAATTAAAATTGGTGACTCTTTTGTGATGCTCGCTGACGAATGTCCAGAGATGGGTTTTCATGGTCCCAATCACTATCAAGGATCTGCAACGCATTTAATGATCTATCTGGAAGATGTCGACACAGTCTTTCACGCAGCTATCGAAGCTGGAGCAGAAGTCGTTCGTCCGCTTCAGGATCAGTTCTACGGTGATCGTTCTGGGGCACTTAAAGATCCGTTCGGGCATCAATGGACGTTGGCTAAACATATTAAAGACATGACTCAGGAAGAAGTACAAAAAGCGGCAGATGAAATGTTTCAAGAATCATAGCGCGGCTTGTTTAGCCGCAATCAATTAGGAAAGATTAATTCAAGCCGCTGGTCAAGGGACTAGGGATTGAGGGGCAAGGGAAAAATACGGTTCAACAACAAATCCTTTATACCCCACCAAAACATGTGCGCATGCTGACTTGTTAGACTCGCAATTGATGTGAGAGGAAAAAGTGTTGGAGATGCACGAGCGAAGCGAGCCAAAGTCCCTTCTCCCCACTTTCGATTTTCATTCTTTGAAGTTCCCCATGAGTTGTGGGGAGAAGGTTAGGATGAGGGGCTTGCACTACGTCACCGATTAAACTGCTCAACGTTAACCTCACTACTCGAACTCACTTCACGACAAAATTTGATCTATAATTCCTATACTATTAACGTCAACAAGCACTTCAAAAATGGCTAATCAAGCAGTCACGGAAACTCAGATTCCCGGTATTCCAGTACGTCACGGAAAGGTCCGGGACGTCTACGACTTTGGTGACAAACTATTATTAGTTGCAACAGATCGAATCAGTGCTTTCGACTGGATATTGCCGACCGGAATTCCTGACAAGGGGCGCATACTCACGCAACTCAGTAAATTTTGGTTTGAGCTGCTAGGAGTCGAGAACCATTTGATTTCGTTGGATCCTCAAGAACTTCCCTTACCTGCAGGGACTGATGTTGAAAGCCTACAAGGGCGGTCGATGGTCGTGAAGAAGTCTGTTGTCGTTCCAATCGAATGTGTCGCGCGCGGATATCTGGCTGGCTCTGGCTGGAAAGAGT
>JABJMI010000494.1 GCA_018659505.1 Planctomicrobium sp. | reverse complement strand
ACCTGTTAATGACGCTCAAAGAACTGACCGGACGCAACATTCAGGAGTCGTACCATGATGCGCAGCAAGCTGTCGATATGGCAATGTCGTTATTCAGCGGCGGATATTTGCCGCTCGAACAGCGAGTTCTCGCAGAGAATCTCTTCTTTGTCATCTGTCGAAAAATCAACAACTTAACTGAGGATCTCGATTACGTTCCAGAAGAATTGACTTCGTTGAATAGTATGTTGTCAGACCTGTTCTTCTGTAATTTCTCACTCTTTCAATCAATGCCAGATAGCTGGGCGATCAAGCAGCTATTCCCAGTCATGCCGATTCATCGACTTGACGAGAAACCGACTCGGCACGGTGTACTTTGCGATATTACTTGTGATTCTGATGGGAAGATTGACACGTTTATTGATCGTCGCGATGTGAAGAAAACTCTGCGACTACATGAGTTTGATGGTTCTCCATATTATCTCGGTGCGTTTCTGGTCGGAGCTTATCAAGAAATTTTAGGTGACTTACACAACCTGTTTGGTGACACGAATACTGTGCATGTCGACATCGACGAACAGGGGGAAGTTGTCCTGGAGAGCTTGATAAAAGGTGAGACGGTGAATGAAGTGTTGAGCTACGTTCAATTTAACCGCAAAGATTTACTCGCCCGTTTTCAGTCATCTGTCGAGATTGCCGTTCGCGAAAATCGAATTGATAATGCAGAAGCTGGTCGACTGGCACAATTCTACGAAGATGGCCTCAATGGGTATACGTATCTGGAAGGTCCACGGGATTGAAAGCTCGTTCCCTGTCTGCTGAGGTCTTATGCAATATCTGGTAATGAGTGCCGGGAAAAACAGAATCCCAAGATTGCATATTCTTTACTCTCATCGTTTTCATCACTGACTCATCTCGACTAAGATGTCTGCCTCACTGAAAAACTGCAAGGAGATCAGCTTTGAAATTTGCACTTATCATTCTGTCGTTTATCTGTTCACTGAACTTTCAATCTCAGTTAGTTTTTGCACAGACCGTCGCAATTGATTTGGAGACGGCTCAAGCTGATCCTGATTTCGCGTTGCAGGGTGAGTATCAGACTGGAGCGACATCTCCAAAGCCAACTGGCGTGCAGGTTGTAGCTCTTGGAAAGGGTTCTTTTCGAGTTGTGATTTATGAGGGAGGTCTGCCTGGTGATGGGTGGAATCGAAAACCTGCTCAGATCATGACTGAAGAAGAAACCGATGCCGTTCAAGAACTTCTTGAAGCTCTGAACGTCAAGAAGATGACACGTCAAAGCAAGAGCATTGGTGCGAAACCACCTGAGGGAGCAGTTGTTCTCTTCGATGGATCGAAAGAAACATTCGATCAGCATTGGCAGGCAGGCTCGAAAATCACTGACGAAGGATTACTAGAACAAGGAGCGAGGACAACGGATCTGTTTCAGGACTTCGTTGCTCATGTTGAATTCATGACACCGTACATGCCCGAAGCTCGTGGGCAAGGTCGTGGTAACAGTGGGATTTACTACCAAGGACGTTACGAAACTCAAGTTCTCGACTCGTTCGGACTTGAAGGCAAGAACAACGAAACTGGCGGGATTTATGAAATTCGTGATCCCGATTTAAATATGTGTTTCCCACCACTGACGTGGCAAACATATGACGTCGAGTTCACTGCTGCTCGATTTGACGAGGACGGTAAGAAGACCTCCAATGCAAAATTGACAGTCCGTTTGAATGGAGTGGTCGTTCAACGTGATGTCGAAGTTCCGCGTATTACACGTGCAGCACCTCTGAATGAATCAGCGGACCCGGGACCTCTCTATATCCAAAACCATGGGAACCCGGTTCGGTTTCGTAATATTTGGGTATTAGCTCGCGATGCAGAGAAGGAAGCAAGACGCCCACGCATTCCGGGCTTTGAACGATTTCATGCAACAGCTGTCGATTCTAAAGCTGGCGGAGCATTACTGATTGGCGAGTTGGGTTGCTTGAACTGTCACTCAGGGAACAAGGAGATCAGCGAGTTCATTAACACAAAACAAGCCCCAATCCTGAGCGAAGTTGGTAAACGAGTGCAGCCAGATTGGATGATCAAGTTCATCGCAGATCCGCACGGGACAAAAGCGGGAACAACGATGCCGAACCTATTCAATGGATGGGAAGAAGATAAGAAAAACCACGCAGTTCAAGCTCTTACTAATTTCCTGGCATCGACGGGGCAACCCGCTAATCAGTCAAACAACTTGCAGGCAGCGAAGAAGGGCGAAAAGCTATTCCATGAAGTTGGCTGCGTCGCCTGTCACGCTCCACGGGATGGAAAGAAGGTTTCAGAAGCGACCTCTGTTCCTCTCGCTAATCTTCAAGAGAAATACACAGTCAACTCGCTCATGGAATTCTTAAAGAATCCACACAGCGTGAGACCTTCAGGTCGGATGCCTTCGCTGAATCTGAAAGATAAAGAGCCGGAAGAATTGGCACATTACTTAGCCGGCGGTGGCAAGAGTCATCAGATTCCGAATGTGAATTACACAGTCTATCACGGCAGCTGGCAGAAACTCCCTGAGTTCGCAGAACTAAAACCGGTCAGCACCGGAACCAGTGCAGGACTCGACTTGAGTGTTGCCGGTCGAAACAACGACTTCGCTGTCATTTATGAAGCTTATTTGCTCGTCAAAGTAGAGGGTGAATACACCTTCTGGATCGGCTCCGATGATGGAAGCGCCCTCTTTATTGATGGTAAGGAGCTTATCAATGTGGATGGCATTCATCCGCATACTACGAAAGAGGGAAAAGTCGCTCTCAGCACAGGTGTCCATAAAATTCGAGTTGAGTATTTTGAACAGGGTGGCGAAGAAACACTCGCACTTGATTTGCAACCACCTGGGGGACCGAAGCAGTCAGCCGGGACGTTGTTGACCCTCAATGAAGATGGAAGTCCCGTCGAGATACCGAAATTAGATACTGTAGCCGAAGACGCTGGTTTAGCCTTTCATCGTGATCCGGATTTAATCGCTGAGGGTCGCGAACTCTTCACAACTCTTGGATGTGCGAACTGTCATCAAATGAAAGTTGGTGATGAAACACTCAATGGTAAGAAGTCGGTTGAATTCGCGAAGGTCCAGGCAGCAAAAGGGTGTTTAGGCAGCAGTCCAACTACACAGAACGAAATGTTCGTGCCTGATTTCGAATTATCACCGGGACAACAGTTGGCAATTGATTCTGTT
>JABJMI010000915.1 GCA_018659505.1 Planctomicrobium sp. | reverse complement strand
GAGATGTCATAGCATTGAGTTCAAATAGGAAGCGGCGAATTAAGGACTCGCTCTTCAGTTCAGGAGGCTGGTGTTGGATCGTGTTGTTGTTCGAGTGCAGGGCGTGCCTGTGCTTGAGCACGTGCGGTTTTCGCTTGTTCCATCATGGCTCGGACCCAATCGAGATCGCCACGTTTCCAGACGTACGCAAACCCAACGAGCAGCACACCGAAGAAGACAGCGATATCAGCAAAGCCTGTCCAGGCGATGCGCAACGCATCGCTGGCGGTAACCGCTGTCTCTGCGATGGTTGTCCCCGATTCTAGGTTAAGTAGTTTGTCAGTCAAATTGTTTCGCGCGAGGTCGCTCAATCGCGAGTCCGCAAGTTGCGTCGCTCCGCCAAAGACCGCTGCCCAGGGAAAGAAGAAGACAACTTCCACATCGAAGATAATGAACAGCAACGCGACAACGTAAAATCGAATATCGAACTGAACATAGCTGGAACCGATCGTCGGTTCACCACATTCGTAGACTGCATCTTTTTCAGGAGTCGGCAAAGTTGGTCGAACCAGCCGACCAATCAGCATCGGGGCAGCGACTAGAACCGTGCCAGCGATGATGAAGAGCAAAAAGTGGAGTGTCAGGTCGGTCATGGAAAAGTTTAGAGTTGAGGGTTTAGAGTTGAGAGTCACCTATCCGTCACTCTTCAACATCTCACTCACCAACACGTCACTGTTGGTTTTGTAATTGTTTACTCTGATTCTGCTTCAGCATATTCGAACGGGCTAGGTTCACCTTTATACCAAACCGGCTCGTACAGAACTTTTGATTCTGCGACGGATGTCGGATTCAAGGTTGCTTGTCCCCATGCTGTTTCTAATGGCATCTTAGCGAAGTCGACGACACAACCGTCTCGGCTATAGCAACTCAGATCGTGATTCGACCCCATGAAGATGCAGTCAACAGGGCATGGCTCAACGCATAATGCACAGAACATGCACTTGGTGTAATCGATCGTAAAGCCTTCGATGCGGAAACCTTTCCCGACCGGGCTTTTCTCTTTTTCGATGTAGATACAGTCAACCGGGCAGGCAACGGCACACTTTTCACAGCCAATACAGGTCGTGAGATCGAAACGATGAAACCCACGATAGCGGGCTTTAACCGGGACAGGCGTCTCCGGATATTCGTAGATTTGGGCGAAGGCTTTGCGGTCGTAGGTCGCTCCCATGGTTCGGAGCGTGATCCACATCCCTCTTAAAACTGTGGAAACGGCGTCCCACACATTTCGAAACCAGTTCAGCATGGTGTTGTCACAAGTCTGGCGGTTCGACGGAATACTAAAAACAAATTGTTCAAAGTTTGCGCAGCGATTGTCGCAAACTCAAGACTGTCAAGCATTATAGATCGATTGCCCGCACTCGCAACCGTGCCTGAAGAGTGGCATAAACGTATTCCCTTGATCGGGAATGATTCGTCTATTCTACGTGGCTGCAACAAATCTTCTTCAGATTGAAACAATGCTGTTTTGCCGGACACTTTAAGTGTCCGGCAAAACCTCGCGGAACACAAATGCTTGTAACTGTTATACTTGAGGAAATTGCTCCAAATTCGCCTCAATTAGCAATTTCAATCCTGTTGATAAATCCTTTTCGTTACCGTTTCTAATTCAGTAAGAATTCTACACACAAGTCGACGATGATATGAAATAAGCATTCGCTGTTGTCAGAACGGGAACAGCTAGAGATAATAACCTTTTCACCTCCTTTACTCGTGAAGTCATGGCAACGAGTCAACAAGTTCGACCAGTTTTAACAAAACGTCGTCCAGACGTTACAGGAGGGCGGACTGCCAAAGGTTCTTCACCATCAACAACACAGCCTCCCGTTTTAGAAGAACAACCTGGTTGGTGGCAGCAAACTGTTGACCAATTCAATGGTAATGAAGGAGCCGGCTACGCGATCTCTTTTGTTGTGCATATCGTGGTGTTGATGATTCTGGCAGTCCCCGTCATCAGGTCTTATGAAAATGAAGAGGGCTTCACGACGCTGGTTGATAATGCGACCGACGAACAGGTCATATACGATGCTCCGCTCGACACGATTGTCGCTACACCCGAGGCTGCGAGTTCGGCAGAGAAGCTAGAAACAAAACTCTTCGACCCCACAAGCTCGCTGCAGGAATTTATTCCGCAACTCAAAGTCGCTGAGACCACGTCGATTAAAGGTGAGGGCGAGGGAACCGGCAGCGGTGGTGCCTTAGGTGGCGGTCGCGTTGCAGAACCGGAGAATGCCGTCCGAGCGGGAAACTTCTCAGTCTGGAACTGGCCAATACTCGATGGCACGCTTGCTGATGGACAAGTAAGACATGGCACACCTGGTGAAGCTCCTAGAGTTTACCAAAAATACTCTATCGTCATTCGCGTTAAAGTCCCTGATAACAAAAAGTTTGTTAGGCTTTCTGATTTCAGCGGTAGCGTTATTGGCACGGATGGCTACAGGTTAGATATACCAGAAGAGACATACTTTTTTCGCGGGAATGGTAAATTAATGAAAGCGTATTCAAATACGCGTATGCCGGTGATCAATGGAACAGCAGAGATTCTAGTGAGAGTCAAAGGGGCAGGTGAGGCAGACGTGAAAGACACAATCACCGTCTACTCCCGAATACTGGATGAAGAACAAGTCATCTATTTGACCTTCAAATCCCGCAACTGAATCCTCAGGCAGTAGCGTGGAAATCATCTCCCTTACAAGCACGCAGCGTTCGCGAGTGAGTCAAAGTGCTTGGATGAAGTGAAAATAAATCTCACGCAGAGCCGCAGGGTTCGCAGAGGAAAAATTAAAAACTCTGTGCTCTCTGCGGCTCTGCGTGCTTCATACTTTCTGAAGGACGGCAATCAAGTCTCACAAGCCCCGAGCCTGAAGTTGATATTCCTCGATTTAGGCAATCAGGTTACTGAATTAGACAGTTACTATTCGAGTGCCGTTAAAGGACTCCTCTCAGCGTTGCGGGACATTGATTGTATGGTGCGATTCATACGAGCTGATTTTCTGAAGTAGAGACTCTGGAATTCGCGGAGTAGGGCAAGCATGTTCAATTTCGAAAAGGAATTCCCACAGGAGCTCACAGTGGGTCGCTAATCGTGCTGGTCATTTTTCATTCTTGACACACGTTCTCTCGCAAGATAGTTTTTTATCTCGCAGACAGCTCGTGTTTCCCGATCTGCGTTCCTTCGGATTTGGTGATATGCAATTTTGCCGCAATATCGTTCTACTGCCACTCTTGGCATTACTTATTGGAGTAACCCCTGCGGCTCCTCTTCTCGGCACTTTGCTTGGTGACTCGAATTCTCCGATTTCTGAGCAACCACTCAATGGACCGGAAGAAGATGATGTTGAGTCAAAAATTGAGTTAGAAGACACCGAGGTTCTCTTTAACCGCGTGTTGGTCTTTGGGCTTGGAGATTTGCAACTGACGTTTATCGGTTGCAACGAAGTTCCGAACGACCTCTTGAATGTGGCTTACTTCTACGTTGACCACGCACGGGCTCCCCCGGCTTGATTTCACAATCAGCTCAGCGATCTGCCAGACAGTAAAACATGATGGTGCTACGCACGTAGCGCGCGCCGCTGTTTGATGCTCAATCGCTGTTTGTGTTCTTTCAGAGCATTTTCAATGCTTCAATTGTCTGTGAAGCCTCTTTTCATAAGTTGAAAATCTGGCGCCACGAGACAGAACTGTTAAGAACAATTTTGGATTTGCTCAACCAGAAGTCAGGTTGTTTCTCTCCCTGATTTTCTTCTCTTTTCACACACATCACTGCTGCGTCTGTCGACTTCCTGAATCAACTCAGGAGAGGGTCACGACCATGCAGGTAGGAACTTTGATAATATGAATGACTCGTCGATAAAACAGGGTTGGAAGTGGCTTCAAGACTACGCGCGGACATTTAATCCGTGGCCCAATGTTCGCGTGATGGGGACCAATGTCAGTAACGATTTGTTAGCTGGTTTGACCGTTGCCGTCATCGCATTACCTCTCGCATTGGCATTTGGTGTCGCCTCCGGACTTGGTCCTGAAGCCGGGATGTGGGCAGCGATCTGTGGTGGACTTTTTGTCGGAATCTTTGGCGGTTCCAAAGTGGGAATGAGTGGGCCGACCGGACCGAAGGTCGTTCAGTTGGCAGCGATTGTCGAAATGACTCGGTTGGCGAATGGAGCTCCAGATGCAAAGTTCATCTTTACGCTGATTTTCCTCAGTGGAGTCATTTGCGTCCTACTTGCGTTCTTGAAAGTTGGACGATTCATTTACTACGTCCCTTACTCAGCGGTTTCCGGATTTATGTGCGGAATCGGTGCGATCATTATTTTATTAGAGATCCCTCCCATGCTGGGTTTCGCAACACCATCGTCTGTTATTGAGGCCATCAAACAGATTCCATATGACGTTCTGCACGAAAATCCACAAGCACTCATCGTTTCAGTTTCGACGTTCCTGACCATTCTGCTTTGGCCTCGTTTTGCTCCAGTGAAGTGGCTGCCTGGTCCTCTCATGGGATTAATTGTCGGGACTTCAATCGCATACTTCGGAGGGTTCGACATCGCCTATATCGGAGCAATGCCGACAGGTCTTCCGCAAATTCATTTACCGGACCTAGGTTTGTTAACGACTCGCTTTAACGAGATGATTGGACCCGCTTTTGCCCTCGCGGGGTTATGTGTTTTTGACTCACTTCTGACCTGCCTGGTCGCAGATAATATGACCGATGATCGACATCACAGCGATCAAGAAATTTTCGGCCAGGGGGTCGCAAATCTCATGTGTGGTCTTGTCGGGGGAGTGACCACCGCAACGGCGACGATGCGTACCGTCGCGAACATTAAATGCGGAGGCCGCACCGGACTTGCATCGATCACACATGGTGTCGTCTTGTTGGCATTGATGCTCGGTTTGGCTCCACTGGCTTCGCATATCCCGATGGCTTGCCTGGCTGGAATTCTATTGAAGGTAGGAATTGACATTATCGATTATCGCGTTCTGCCAGTATTGCACCGCCTTCCTATTGCAGATGCGATCTGCTTTTGGGCAGTTCTCGGCTTGACGATTTCGGTCGACCTCTTGGTCGCCATGGGAGTTGGAATCACCATTGCCTTTGTCCGGGCGATTCATGAACTGGGCAATTTGTATGAACAGGAAGTGATCACCCTGAATGATTTGGAGTACAAGTGGCCCGGCGAAGAAACGATGCCTTCGGATCTTAAGGAACGTGTGCTCAAGTTACGTCTCGAAGGTCCGATGTTCTTTGGTGTCTCCGACATTATGTATCGTACAATTTCCGAGTTGTCAGACTTTGACTACCTGATCATCCGTATGATGCACGTTCCGATGGTTGACATGTCAGGAGCCTACCTGCTTGACGATATCGTTGAGAAAGCGAAATCTCACGGAGCTCATGTTTTGATCACCGGAATGCGCCCCGAAGTGCGCGTTCGACTTGAAAAACTCAAAATCATTGAGAAGGTCGGCAAAGAGAACTGCTTCGAAACCTTCGAAGCGTCAGCCGACCGAGTGAAAGAACTCGAACTCAAAAAATCTGACTTGACTGGAGCGTCCGTTTGATTGAATTCTCAAAGCTGAGTTCTTCAATGAGGAAGTTCTTTATCCAGAGCGTCATCCTCATTGAAGTTCTCAGCGCTGGCTTCGCAGACGTAAAAGACACCATCACCATCTACTCCCGAATCCCGGAAGAAGAATAAGTCATTGACCTGATCTTCAAATTTCACAACTGATTCTTCACTCGCCCACTCACCGGAGTCACTTTTCGGATCGTGGGCTGTGGATACACTCAGGTTGATTTTAGATTCAAAAAGATGGAACTTTCAGCTATTGCTAGTCGTCGAATTAGCAGACTCGATGAATGTTCTTTGTGTTTTGCGATAGGTGATCACCCATGCAGCTTCTCCGTTTGACCCCCTTCCTTCTTGTTTTTACTTTGGTTTCATGTACTCCTTCAGATCAGGATTCTGAGGTTGTGGATCTGGACTCTGAGG
>JABJMI010000622.1 GCA_018659505.1 Planctomicrobium sp. | reverse complement strand
CATTTTGGAACAACACCACTCGGGCGCATCGGAACAGCGATCCGCTACTTCGAAAAACGCCGCGTGAATCAAGCTGTCATGGCTGGCAAGGTCGATAAGAAAGTTTTATTCGATCCATTCCGGATGTGGCGGCTGATGCCAGACTTCCGCACAGCGAAGATGTGGGTCAAACATTGTGCCAACAAAAAAGATGATACATTGCTATTAGCAGTGATCCGTGAGTTCGAGCAGGAGGGAATTCAATTCCGCTCTGCTTTGGATTTTTGCCCGGAGATTCTCGTGAAACATGGATTCTTAACCAAGAAACACCCGTCAGCGTCCCAATGGAAGGATATCCGCTTCGGCTGGGAAATGGCAAAGAAAATGGGTGATCTCGACATCGGTCAATCCGTTGTCGTCAACGACACCGCCGTCATCGCTGTCGAAGCGATCGAAGGAACCGACCAGTGTATCCGCCGCGCCGGTACACTCTGTCGACGTGGAGGAATGACCGTCGTCAAAGTCGCGAAGCCCAATCAGGATATGCGATTCGATGTCCCAACCATCGGTATTCAGACGCTGCAAACCATGCGTGAGTCTGGAGCACGTGTCCTTGCAATCGAATCGGAAATGACCATCATTCTCGACGAAGCCGAAGTCGTGAGGCTAGCAAATAAACTGGGCATCGCCATTGTCTCTTTGAAGGCAGAAGAATTGCGACTGCGAGTGGCTGGGTAAGGATTTCGTCTAGGCTCTAGCGTTGAGTGTCCGTCGTAGATTGTGAATTCCTCGACAACCCGCAGACGGTTCTCGATTCACCGGATGTCCATCGGACAGCACACGAAAAGTGTGCAGCTAAATGATACAAACGATGATTTTTATAAATCCTAATTCCCAGTTCCTGATTCCTCACTCTCTTTAAAGCACCCTTGCCCCTCGATCCCTAGACCCTTGACCAAGCGGCTCTAACGAAACTCCATATCTCGTTACGGAACACGCTGCCGCGCCATGGCTTCGATAATTCTTTCCAGATCGATATAATACCCCCTTTCTAAAGCGTCCCGTCTGCGTATTATTAGGGACGCTGTATTATTTCGAATTATTGGATCTACGATGTCACTCGAATTGGTCGATGTGCGTAAGAGCTATCGAGAACCGGGCGGGGCACTCCTGCCGGTGTTAAATGTTCCTCACTTCAAAGTGAATGAAGGGGAACAAGTTGCTTTGATTGGTCAAAGTGGTGGCGGGAAAACGACGTTACTGAACGTCATCTCAGGCATCACTCGACCCGATTCAGGGAAAGTGATTGTCGGTGGAGTGAACGTCACCGAACTTCCCGAGCCGGCACGTGATCGCTTCCGAGCCGAGCGAATTGGGATCATCTTTCAAACATTTCATCTTCTCCCAGCGTTTACCGCTATCGAAAACGTCATGCTCGGTATGGCATTCTCGGGTAAGCAAAGTCGCAGCTACGCTGAAGAGTTGATTGAACTCGTCGGCTTGAAGTCGCGTATGAATCATAAACCGGGACAACTTTCGGTGGGTGAGCAACAACGTGTTTCAGTCGCCAGGGCGTTGGCATCACGACCAAGATTGATGCTCGCTGACGAACCAACAGCGAGTGTCGACCTAGCGAACCAGGACAACATCTTGATGTTGCTCCGCGAGGCGTGTCGGGAGAAGAATGTCTCGCTGTTGTTGGTGACGCATTCGAAGGATGTCTCTAGCCAGTTTGAACGTATTGAAAAGCTCAGCGAATTTAACCAGATTGAGGTGCACGCATGAATCTGGTCTCCATTGCTTATAAAAGCATGAAGCAGCGTTGGCTGCCTTCTTTTCTGACTTGCTTAAGTGTCGCCCTTGGTGTCGCTTTGATGGTCGCTGTGCTTGTGTTGAATAACGTGGTCACCACCATGTTTCAGCAAACCGGCAGCGGCTACGACCTCGTCGTTGGTCCACAAGGCAGTGCCACGCAACTGATCCTAAGTACGATCTATCGTATCGATAGTCCGATTGAAAACCTGCCTTGGCGCTACTATCAGGAATGGTTGGAAGACCCCCGTGTTGAACATGCGATTCCATTTAATCTGGGGGACACAACACAGGTCGGAGATTTCCCTATCGTGGGAACGACTCCGCAATACTTTCTAGTCGAGTATGCAGACGGAAAGAAATTCCGCGTCGGGACAGATGAATTCGGCTTACGAGGAACCTGGGACGCTGTCATCGGTTCCGAGGTTGCACGCAAGAACGGTTGGAAGAAAGGCTCGAAATTCAAGATGATTCATGGTGGTCAGGATGATCATGTCCATGATGAAGAATTTACTGTGCAAGGTGTGCTCGAACCGACCGGAACCCCCAACGACAAGACCGCTTTCGTCCACATTGATGGTTTCTTCCAGATGTCGGACCACAGTCAACCGATCCGCGATGCGATTCGCTTTCAAGCGAACTTCTTCAAAGAGTCTGAAGAAGAGGTCATCGAGCGTTATAAAGATTCCATCGACGAAATACTCAAGAACGAAGCTGATCCCCATCACCATGCCCATGGACCGATCCCGGATATCCAAAAGGAAGTCACAAGTATTCTGCTCGTCCTCAAAGGTAACAACCTTCAGCGATCAAACAGAGCCTTCATCATTCAAGGTGAATTACGAGAAGGTCGGAGGTCTCAAGCAGTCAATCCGGTTCTCGTCATGGCACGACTGGTCAAAGATTTGGTCGGTAACATCCGTCTAGCATTCCTGTATCTCACTGGGCTGATCATTGTCGTTTCTGGAATTGGTATTTTCGTCAGTATCTATAATTCTATGTCTGACCGAAAACGAGAGATCGCAGTCATGCGCGCCTTAGGCGCCAGACGAACCACGGTCTTTTCGTTGATCCTGTTGGAATCAGCCCTCATCTGTTTACTCGGTGGGCTCGCTGGACTGTTGTTAGGTCATGCGATGGTTTACTTCGCAGCCCCGATCATCGAAGCCCGCAGCGGACTGTTGATTGACCCGCTCGCGTTTACGCTCGTCGAATTTATCGTCATCCCGATTCTGGTCGCGATGGCATCTTTGGTCGGCTTCCTGCCCGGTCTCACGGCGTATCGCAGCGACGTTGCAGAGGGTTTGCAGAGTTAAAAGTATGTATGCTCTTCCCCTCGGTGGATTACCGGGGGCTAATTTAATTTGAGAACCTTCTTCATCTTGTAGTTCTTGAAGACGACGCCCCGTAAGGTCACTTCTTGCGGGGTGATGACTTTGAACGAACGTGACTCAAAGAATGGTCTGGCAGTGATACTGACATCTGAAGTCAGTTCTTGAAGCCCCATCTTTGTCGCAGTCGTTTCGATCTCTTGCATCAGTCGTTTACCCACTCCTTTTCCTTGATGGAGATGATGAACATAGAAGTGGTCGACATAGCCCGATTCAAGTAGCGCAGCGTAGCCGACGATTTTCTTCTCTTGTTGGAGGCAAACAAACGGATTCATCCCTGCGATTCGCTTCCACCAATAATCAGGATCAATCTCATCAGGCGCCCATGTCTCAACCTGCTCCTGCGAGTAGTCCCGGATATTCACGTTGCGAATGGTGTGGAAGAATATGTCCCAGAGTTCAGTCTCTTCACCGGCTTGATAGCGACGAATTTGCATGAATCTATTCTTTGTTATTGTATCTGTAAAACTCTGATTGGTCCCAACGCTGGGGCCTAGCAAAGCGTATAATAAAACAGGACACCTTTCTGCAGAATGAATTCGTCATTACTGGAAGAAATTTTTAGCCACAGAGGGCTCAGAGAACACTGAGGAAAAGCTGTGAACGGTAGATATCTGACTATTTCTCCTCTGTGTACTCGGTGATCTCTGTGGCAAATTTACAGTTACCGGAAATATAGAAGTCGCAGATTACAACACATTCTTGGGAGAGAACAATGCTCATCATTCGAAAAGAAAGTCAATCTCAACGTACCGGCTTAACGCTGATTGAGTTTCTGGTTGTCTGTGCGATCATTGCTATTCTCGTTGCATTGATGCTGCCTGGAACTAGAGGGGGAGCACGTGCCAGACGTTCACAATGCAAAAACAATCTGAAACAACTCGGCTTGGCACTTCACAATTACCACGATACCTATGGCTCTTTCCCACCTGCCTATACTGTTGACGAAGCAGGCAACCGGCTACATAGCTGGCGGACATTGATTTTGCCGTATGTTGATCAGGCTCCATTGTATGAGACGATTGATCTCTCAAAGCCTTGGGATGACCCAGTGAATGCTCAAGCCTTCGAAGCTTCTCTGTATGCCTATCAGTGTCCTTCAGCTACTATCGAACCAGGGCAGACAACTTACATGGCGATTGTCGGTGACCAGCATGCCTTTTCAGAGACGACCGGACGCGAAATTTCTGAAATCAAAGATGGAACATCCAACACTGTGATGGT
>JABJMI010000647.1 GCA_018659505.1 Planctomicrobium sp. | reverse complement strand
TTTATCTTTTTCAGAATGGTGCTCCAACGCATTGCGACCTGTTTGATTACAAACCGAAGCTGCAAGAGTTACACGGCAAGCCGCTTCCCAGCGGCTACGCTGACGGTAAACGCTTCAGCACAATGACCGGGAAAGCTGATGGTAAGCTGATGCTCGCCCCGGTGGAACCATTCCGTCAACATGGCGAAAGCGGAGCCTGGGTCAGCGACTTCCTGCCTCATACCGCTCAGATTGCCGATAAGCTTTGCTTCGTGAAAAGCATGCACACTGATGCTGTTAATCACGCACCAGCGATTCAATTCTTGCTCAGCGGTGGAGAACTTCCCGGTCGACCGACCATTGGTGCCTGGTTGACGTATGGACTTGGTGCCGAGACCGACAGTCTTCCTTCTTTTGTCGTGATGACCTCAATCAGTAAAGGAACGTCATGTGGGCAAATCTTCTACGACTTCTATTGGGGTAGTGGTTTCCTTCCGTCTAAGTATCAGGGTGTAAAGTTTCGAGGAACAGGTGATCCGGTCCTTTACATTTCGAATCCAAATGGGATGTCTCGTGATATGCGGCGTGACTGGCTGGATGACATTTCACAGATCAATGAATTGAAGTTGCAAGAGTTCGGTGATCCTGAAATCGCCACGCGAATCTCTCAGTACGAGATGGCATTTAAGATGCAGACGAGTGTTCCGGAGTTGACAGACCTCGGTGGAGAGACGAAGCAGACGCTCGACATGTACGGACCCGGAGTCGATGAACCAGGAACTTTCGCCCATAACTGTCTGATGGCAAGAAAGCTCGTCGAACGCGGAACTCGCTTCGTACAGCTGATGCACGCTGGCTGGGATCAGCACAATTCAATCACGACTGAACTGTACAACCAATGCCGCGACACCGATAAAGCAAGTGCAGCGTTGATTCAAGATCTTGATCGCCTCGGCTTACTAGATGAAACTCTCGTCATCTGGGGCGGAGAGTTTGGACGGACTCCATTCATTCAAGGAGACATCAACAATCGTGTCCGTTGGGGGCGAGACCATCACCCGTATGCTTTCACCGTTTGGATGGCTGGTGGCGGTATCAAACCGGGAATCACTTATGGAGCTTCCGATGATCTTGGAGTGAACGCCGTTGAGAACAAAGTTCATGTCCACGATTTACAAGCGACGCTAATGCACCAAATGGGCATCGACCACGAGAAACTCACCTACAAATTCCAAGGTCGTCAATTCCGTCTCACTGATGTTCACGGCGAAGTCGTACATGATATTCTTGCCTGAATTTGAGGGAGTCAGCGGTTTCAATGCAGTCTAAAACGATTCGCGAAATTTCTTTCTCCTCGACTCTGTACAAGCGTAGTGAGGAAAAAAAAGTTTCATCTGGCAGGGTAAAGCGAATTCTATTCGGGGACGATGCTCGATGGAGTCAACACCTTTTCATGCATATAGTCGTACTTTTTAAGCATGTCGCAATTCATTAGCAGAATGTCGCATTCTATCCTCGACAAGCGGGGCACAAAAGCGACAATAAGACTTGTTTTGGCAAGGCATTCAAACGTGCCTGTTATCGTTCATTCAACCGGAAGCGTGATGACGGATTCTCAATCATTTAAATCTCTTACAATATTGTCCGTCTTGTTTTGCGCCGTCTTCAGTGCTACGACACACGCGGATGACAATGCACCTACCCCAGAGCAGCTTGAGTTTTTTGAGTCGAAGGTTCGTCCCTTATTAGTCAAGCACTGTTACGAATGCCACAGTGTGAACGCGAAACGCATTGAAGGAAAGTTACTACTCGATAGCCGTGCGGCTCATTTGCGTGGAGGCGATTCAGGTGAAGCGATTGTTCCAGGAGATGCCGACAGTAGTCTGCTGATCGAAGCGGTACGGTATGAATCGTTTGAGATGCCCCCCAAAGGCAAGCTGCCAAACAAGGATGTCGAGACTCTCGTTCGCTGGGTCAATATGGGAGCTCCATGGCCAGACGAACCTACTCCGACTGCTACTGCGAAGCGAGAGGTATTCGACCTTGAGCAACGACAATCGGAGTTCTGGGTCTGGCAACCGGTCGCTGACAAAGGTGCTCCAAAAGTGAAAGATGCAGCGTGGTCTCGAAATAACATTGATCGCTACATCCTTAATCGTCTCGAAGAAGCAGGATTGAAGCCGACACAAGACGCTGATCGAACAGCCATCCTCCGTCGATTATATTTCGACCTGACTGGATTACCTCCGACTCCCGAGGAAGTTGCAGCCTTCTTGGCAGATAAAGATGCAAACGCTGTTGATAGAGTCGTTGACAAATTGTTTGCTTCACCGCACTTTGGAGAACGCTGGGGTCGCCACTGGCTCGATCTTGTCCGATATGCGGAGTCGCGGGGACATGAATTCGACAACGACACACCGAATGCGTTTCAGTATCGCGACTATGTGATCCGCGCATTGAATGCTGACATCCCTTACGACCAATTTGTGCGCGAGCACATTGCGGGTGATATTCTGCCGCAACCACGATTGCACCCTACCGAGAAATACAACGAATCAGTGCTAGGAACCGGATTTTGGTTCCTGGGTGAATGGGTTCACTCACCGGTTGATATCCGCAAGGATGAAGCCGATCGCTTCGACAACATGATCGACGTGATGTCGAAGACGTTCCTCGGTGTAACTGTCGCATGTGCTCGCTGTCACGATCATAAGTTCGATGCCATTACTGATGAGGACTACTACTCGCTCTATGGCACACTCAAGAGTTCCCGTTTGCACTATGCCAATGTTGCTGAAGCAATATGGAATGATGAGCGTCAGCGGCAGTTGGAAAAAGCGGGAGCGGAGGTGACCAAAGCGACTCTCGCAAGCGCGCGGTCCCAGCTTGGACATCTT
>JABJMI010000524.1 GCA_018659505.1 Planctomicrobium sp. | reverse complement strand
GGCTGGGAACCGGATCAAGGCAGCGAGTTCAAAAAACTTTATCAGTGGGAGTCGGACTCAAAGAATCCTGTTAGTGAATCAGTCATGGAGACCCTGCCTGAAGGGACTCCGGGGATCATGAACGCGAGTGGAATCCTGATCGCGATTTTCAAGCAATGCTGGGCGTTGGGACTGTGGCTCGCCTTGACGATTTACCTGGGCTATTACGGTTATCAAAACTGGAACAACCTGGGCATTGTTCGTTTCGCTTTATTGATCATGATCCCTATTGGGACCTTGTTCGTCGCTGGCACTTACACTGACCGAATTGCAACCGCAGCGACTTCGATGGGGTTGACGCAAATGGCAATTGACCAAATGCGGAAAAGATCTGGCGTGCAAATCGATCTCGATGCGGAGGAACTCGTCCCGATTGAAATCCTGGAGACGGAGCAGGTCGAGAAAACGATACAGATGATTTATGAAATGGGATTTTTACAAGTTGACAGAAATGCTAAGACTTTGCTCTTTGAAGGCAAGAAGCAACGGTGGTCAATCCCAGCGAGTGCAATCACTTCACTCAAGATGGAAGAGATACAAACGGGCACTCCCGGTCAGTCAGCGATGGGAGCTTTAAACTATTTCGTTTTCATCAAATTCCTAGCAGATGAAGAGATGGAATTTGCTATTCGTCACAGCCAACGTGACTTCGGAGAATTCAACGATGTGAAAAGAGCCGAAGGTGCGGTAGAAGTTTATGAGACGATCGAATCCATTCTGGTTTGAGAGTTAACCATCTGGGAACACGACAAGGTCGGCATAGGCGTTCAGTAATGCAACCAGTTTCTCAAAATCACCGCCGACTTTTTGTTTCAAGGTATATCCCGAGATACCAAGGCGATATGCAGCTTGGATGTCTCGCTGTTCGTCGGAAGTAGTCAGTACGAAAACGGGAATGCGTTTCAGAAAAGAATCTGCTCTTAATTCCTTTAAGAATTCAAGACCATTCATGCGAGGCATATTGATATCCAGCAGTATAAAAACTGGATCCGTAATGACCTCTCTCTCGGGGTCGTCACCTCGTAAAACAGCAAGTGCTTCTGCACCATTCCTGGTGATTGTCGTCTTGTAGTGGACTTGATGTTTTTTGAATGCTCGCTGCAGCGCGATGACATCGAGTTCTTCGTCTTCAACGATGAGGATGTGCATGGTGTTGATTACTCATCCTCTTCGATGAAGTCTTCTGGAAGATCACTCATGCCCGGCCAGGTAAAATGGAAGCTCGTTCCTTGCCCAGGTTGAGAGACCATTTGGATGGAACCACCTCGTGATTCAATCATTTTGCGAACGACTGCTAACCCCATTCCAGAACCGGTCTGTTTGGAGTCGAGCCGTTGAAACATTCTGAAGACTCGGTCGTGATGTTCTTTTTCTATTCCAGGTCCATCGTCACGAACCTGAAACTGAACGTATTCAATGTCTGAAGTCTCCGACACTTGAATGTGAATTTGACCATCTTGGCGGTCGTGGTATTTTACCGCGTTTTCGACTAGGTTAAGAATGACATGAAATAATGGTGCACGACCTGTGACTATTTCGATGCCATTAAGTTCAAAGTGAATTTGCATTTCCTGCGGAGGATTCACAAGCCCAACAATTTCTTCAAGCATCTCTTGCAGATCGATCGGTTCAACTGCGACACGCACGCGACCAGCCCGAGAGTACTGTAATAAATCGTCAAGTAGACTATGCATGCGTGCGACTTGAGTGTCGAGCTTATCGAGGTGCACCAGGCACTCCTCGGGCAGTTTTCCTTCAGAATCTTCTCGAATCCATTTGGTGAGGTGTTGAATGCCTCGCAGGGGTGTTTTCAAATCGTGAGACGCGACATATGCAAACTGGTCAAGGTCAGCATTACTTCGTTCGAGCTCATGTGTCCTAGAGATTAAATCGATTTCTGAGGACTTCTGTTCAGTAATATTCCTGACGAAAATTGCCACGTTTGTTTCCTGGAACGGAACAAGAACAGCTTGATGCCAGAAATGCTCTCCTTGAATTCGGATTCGATATTCAATGGTTTGTGACTGATTCGTCTGAGCAAGATTCGTTAATGCACGCTCGTAAATCTCACCCACTCGATCAGGTAATGTACTGCTGATTGGCTGATTCATGAATCGGTCAGGTGGCGTCATTAACGATGATTCGTCACTCACGCGATAATCTTTGATGACACCGACCTTGTCTGTTCTTAAGAAGATGTCGGGACTGGCCTGAAAGATTGCTTCGAGCTCAGCCGAGCGTTCTGCAAGATCATGGAGCGCGTCTTGGTGATCTGTGATGTCAATGTGGACACCAATCATCCTCTCAGGGTTATCATCCTGATCTTTGAAAACACGACCTTGTGCCCGGATCCAGCGATAGGATCCATTTTCATGACGAAAACGGAAGACTGAAATATAATCTGTTGATCGATTTTGAAGATAAGCATTGATGTTTTCGACCGCCAGTTCTTTGTCATCTGGATGCAGTCTGTTTTCCCAATCAGTGTAGCCTTCGACATTCGCATCAGGGGACAGACCGACTTGAGTTTTCCACTCAGGTGAATAAAGAACCTCGTCGGTCTTCATGTCCCAGTCCCACAAACCGATATTTCCGGAGCGTAATGTTTCTTCCAGTCGGCGTTGAGCAAGTTTCAATTCCTGACCGGTCTGAATCCGATCAGTCAAGTCTCGCACAAAGGCACACATGACTGTTTCTTCATCGATTTCGATCAACTTGGAATTGATTTCAACAGGAATATCTCGACCACTACGTGTCCGATGAATCGATTGCAGGATCCTGCTTTTCTCTAATCGCCCCCTCCAGTCGATTTGGTCCCAAAGCTCTTTTGTGTAGTTAGGGTCAATCTCCCAAATTGATTTCTCTAATAATTCCTCACTCGAATACTCTAACCCACGACAGGCTTGTTCATTGACATAAATTATTTTCCCCTTAGTCGTTAACCAGAAGATAGACTCTCCTGATTGGTCAAATATCTTTTGTGTCTGTTCCAGCCGGCGCATGCTTTTTTTAGAATCGGTGACATCTTCTAGAATAGCGATCGATTTCTGAAAGTTGCCGTTGATGTCATTTTCTGCAATTGCAGACAACATGACTTCTCGAATCTCTCCAGACTTCGTGAGAATTTGATAATTCAGATTTTCACAATACCCATCTTCCATGAATTTTTGCAGGCGTGCTTCTGCAACTTTTTTAGAAGAGGGAGACATAAAGTCGGTTCGTTGACGACCGATGACTTCCTCTCTTAAATATCCGAAGTGAGTCAACCAGTCATCGCTGACCGAAACGATTGTTCCTTCTGCATTAAGCGAGTGCATTTTGACAGGAGTTTTCTCATAGAACTCTTCCAGTCGATCATGCTGATTGACAGCTTGTTCACGCAGAAGTCGTTCGTTGTGAATCTCCACAGAGCTGCCAATAAAACCCTGGAATTCACCATCAGCTGAATAACGAGGACTGGCGTCGCTGATCATCCACCGGTACTCACCATCATGTCGAAGCATCTGGCATTCGACTGAAATGGATTCACGAGATCGAAAGCCTTTGTCTCGGGCAGCGAACACCTTCGCTTTATCATCGGGATGCAGAACCTCTCCCCACCCGGAACCGAGTGCATCAGCTTGAGTTTGTCCAGAGAACTCACACCAACGATGATTGACGTACACACACTCTAGATCGAGGTTGCAGACCCAGATCATCACTGGAGCGTGATCCGCAATGCTTCTGAAGTCTGAATCGGTGAGTTCCACGGTTGCCCTCTATGAATTCCAGGTAGAACTGTCTCCCTTAATGATCAACGATACGGCATGAAATGAAAAGAGCACTGACCCATTTCTGAGTCAGTGCTACGAAAAACGATGATCATGGAGAAATTCCATTTGGACGATGTTTAGTAACCAATCTTGAAGACGAAACCACTCTTGCTTGAGTTTCCTACAGGAATTTCAACGTAACGACGATCGCTATTTCTAGCTTCACGAGGAACCAAAATTGGCGCAGGTCGTGGTGTCTGTTCGATTGTTGGAGGAACAAGGTTTGAATGTCCGTGGCGACCATGGTGAGGGCGAACTTCTCGCTCTAAAGCTGACAATGCTGATTCGATCCGGTGAATCATTCTCAGTGCAGCCACAACATGAATTCGACCAACGTGGCGAGTTTCAGGCGTGAAAGAGTATCCTCGTCCATTGAAGGTCGTTTGATGGCGACTGCTAGAAACTCGTGCGTAATCGCAGGTATTCATGTGACTTGTCAGATTCGCCAACTTCTTCTCAACCTGCTCGACTTCGCGACCTATCAAATGGTCTGGTCGCTCACGGTAAATGGCAACTTGCAAACCATGCATTGCTTCGATCACTGCATCTGCATCTTCGAGCAGATGTTCGTAATCGTGGGAATCAACGAAATCATCGTGAATTTCCCAGCGAAGTTCTCTTGCCTCTGCGAATGCCGCGAAAGAGAGGTCATCCAGATGTCGGTACCTTGCGTTATGATGATCAGCATTCGCTGATGTACTGCATAGTGAAACAACAGCGACCATGCTGGCGATTGTGGTAAGTTTACTGAACATCGTCTCTCTCCTTGATACTTTTTACATTGTTGTGTTTGACTTAATTCATTCTATTGCGAGATTGATGCCAAACTTCGGCAATACGTGCCGGTTAAGACGCAAACCATTTTATTAAAATGACTTACGGAAATGAGTGAGCGATTCCAATAGCCTCACACGTGTTGTCGTTTTGATTTACTGACCGTGAAGTGTTGTCATTGTGGTGACTCACTGTTAGGAGTTTTGAAACACAGAGGCACTGAGGTCACGGAGTAGAAATTCAAGAGACAAAGAGACAACCGTCTTCACTCATTTGATTCAGGCTTCTGGAATTCAATGAGTGATCTGATTTGACACCTCCGTGTCTCAGCGTCTCCGCGGTGAATTTCCTTTCTCTATGTATTCAGCTACAAAATTGCTTGAAGCACCAACATTTAAGAATTCGTTTCATTTTATTGCGCTAGGTTTCTGGCAGAAGATCGGCG
>JABJMI010000333.1 GCA_018659505.1 Planctomicrobium sp. | reverse complement strand
TCCATTAACGCCGGCAGCGGGCTATGCCATTGGTGACTACAACTGCGATGGTCGGATCGACCTTTATGTGTGTCACACCTCTGCTTATCGAGCGGGGCAGGAACAAAAGTCACGCGTCAAGTGGATTGATGACGGATTAGGCATTGATAACGTCTTGTTGAGAAACGACGGCGATTGGCAGTTCACTGATGTTACCGCAGAGACCAAGACCGGGGGCAACGGTTCGTCTTGTTTTTCGGCCGTCTGGATCAATGCCAATGGTGACCGCTGGCCTGATCTGTTTGCGATTAATGAATTTGGGCGTAACTCTTTATTGTTGAATCAGAAAGGCGAGACGTTTTTGGAATCCGATGTTGATCCCGTCTTCGGTGGTTTTTCTATGGGAGTCTCTGCGGGAGATTATGATAACGATGGTTTGACTGATCTGTACGTGGCGAACATGTACTCCAAGGCGGGGAATCGCATTCTTGCCAATGTTGATACAAGCGAATATCCACAAGAGCTTTTCGATAAGATCAATGAAGGAACCAAAGGGAGCAAACTCTATCGCAATCGAGGTGATGGAACATTCGAAACAATCTCTCCAGAAGACTCGGTGGCCTATGTAGGTTGGGCGTATGGTCCTACATTTTTCGATTTGAACAACGATGGATGGTTAGACATATACGCCACAGCTGGCTTTAAGTCGGTCAAACGTGGCGAGCCAGATGGCTGACGCTGTATCTGGCAGGCTGTCGTGTCACAGCCTTTCAATCAGCAGGCGACGTGCCCTGCAGCCGGAGATCTTAATACTGAGCTCGGTGAGTTTTGGCTTGAAAACCCATGGCAACCTAGTGAGCACAATCTCAGTGCGTACGAACGGAACCGAGTTTTGTTGAACAGTGCAAGCGGAACCTATATTGATGTTTCCCATCTCAGCGGTGGTGCTGACCTGGACAGCGATTCGCGGGCTGTTGTCGCCGGAGATTTCGACGAAGATGGTCGTCTTGACCTACTGGTCCGTAGCTCAGGGGGAGGTCCGGTACAGTTTTTTCGAAACAGTACTCCTCCTACAAACTGGGTACGACTCACTTTGCGAGGAGTTGATTCCAATTCGCAAGGGATAGGTGCTCGTGTTCGGTATGACGTGAATGGCAATTCGTATCACCGTCTGGTTCAAGCACCTAACGGGTTCCTAGGGCAGTCATCGGCAAGATTGCATCTCGGGCTCGGAGACGCAGAGACAGTTGAACAAATCGTTATTGACTGGCCTTCAGGAGTCCAACAGGTCATTCGTGATCTCGCAAAGAACAAACACTGGGTCATCTTCGAAAATAAACCTCAAGCGGTTGAGTTTCAAAGACCATGAAGCCTGCGTTTCGGATGATTACGATATTTCTTGTCCTCACCTGCGGAGTCGCTTGTCGTCGTGAACCAAACGAAAGTGAACAAGCTGTTACGACCACTCACTCATCGGTAACCTCGCAACCAATCGAAGAATACGTCATGTTCCAGGACGTCGCGGATGAGTGGGGCATTCAATTCAGCAATACTGTAGTTAATCCAGAAAACTACAGTCTTGTAGCGATCACGGGGTCGGGCTGTGCGATCCTGGATGTGAATCAAGATGGCTTGCTGGATGTTTTGTTTGCTGGGTTTGATCTTCCAGATGCCCCGTCGAACCGTTTGTTTTGTCAAATTAATGAGGGAGTTTTCAAGGATTTGACTGAAGAGTTTGGTCTCGCAAACGCACCAGCCAGTATGGGCGTAGCTGTTGGAGATTGTAATAATGACGGCTGGCCAGATCTGTATCTTCCTTCTCATCAAACTGACACACTTTGGCTGAACAACAGTGGAAAGAGTTTTACAGACATCACTTCAGCTGCCGGACTGGAGAATATTCGCTGGGGGGCGGCAGCCTCTTGGGTTGACTACAACCGCGACGGTTGGCTGGACTTGTACGTCGCCAATTACGTGGATTATCAACATCGCCCTTGTATTCGACTCGGCGGGGGAGACAACGACTTCTGTGGTCCAAAACTCTTCCAGGGGACTTCTGATCGACTGTTTAAGAATGTCACCGCAGATCACAACGGTGTTCCTACCTTTGAGGACGTTACGCAGGCGTGTGGAATTGGAAAATCTCCAGGTCGCGGACTAGGCGTTTTAGCTGCCGACTTCACGACGGATGGCTGGATCGACTTCTATGTGGCAAATGATCAAGAGCCAAATCAACTTTGGGTCAATCAACAGAACGGAACTTTTGAAGATGAAGCAGTGCTCCGTGGATGTGCTGTTGGGGTCACTGGAAAGCCGCAAGCAAGCATGGGACTTGCATTCACCGACATCGATGGGAATGGTCATGAAGACCTGATGATTTCCCATCTGTCCCAAGAGCCACACGCACTTTATGTGGGCTGGTCTGGCGGATTGTATCGCGAAGAAAGTCAGTCGACCGGTCTCGCTGATGCGACAACCCCGTTCACTGGATTTGGAATCGCTGTGGAAGACTTTAATCATAACGGTCAGATGGAGGTCATCACCGCGAATGGTCGAGTCAACCGGTCGCAGAGTATGAACTCAAATGAACCTACTGCGAATTTCTGGTCAGCCTATTCTCAGAAAGTTCAGGTGCTACGAGAACTCAATAACTCACAATTTGTACCAACTCAGGCATTTGTGACGCAGATTCCACCTACGATCTCAAGAGGTTTAGCTGTTGGCGACTTGGATGGTGATGGGGATGCAGATGTGGTTGTCTCCAACACTGCATCACAATCCTTCGTCTTTCAAAACATTGCAGAGAAGCAGGGCGAGTGGTTGAAAATACGTCTTCTCGACCCAGCGCACCACGGAAGGACGGCATACGGAGCCAGGCTGTTCATTACATTCTCAGATCAAACCGAGACTGTACGGACGTTTCAACCGTGCGGCAGTTTCTCTAGTACACACTCTCCGGTTTTGCACTTGGGCTGTCAAAAAGAGACTCCAATCAAGATGATCGATGTTGTGTGGCCCGATGGATCGATGGAACCTGAACGATTTCATATCGAGAAATTGAACACTCAAATAGAGCTTGTACGTGGACAGGGAACGCTGGAAAAAGAATGACATTCAAAGCTCGAACGAACACGACATTCAAGTGGGGTTTATGCTCAGTTTTTGCTGTACTCGTTGGTTGCAGTCAACCATCCCCAGAAATCCCCACCGCTGATTTAAGCGAAGCTTTTCCGGAAGTTGCAAAGTTTATTGATGGCAAAGCGGATGAGGTCTCCCAAGATCCTCGGTCTGCGAAGGCTTGGGGGGCTTACGCGATGTCCCTGGATGCCCATGAATATCGAGACATTGCCATCGCTGCCTACAAAGAAGCTCACCGTTTGGCTCCTCATGAATTGAAGTGGAGCTACCTTCTCTCCCAACAACTCAGGGCGACTGCTCCACGGGATGCACTCCAGGTTTTGCAATCGACTCCTCTGGAATTGCACGACGCTCTCGTGACATATCGTATTGCTGAACTGGCTGAAGAAACTGGTCAACTCGAATTGGCAATCAGCAGCTATCGAGATGTCTTGAAACTGACTCCTCAGCATCCGCAAGCAACATTTCGATTGGCAACTGTTCTTTTTCGTCGAAATGATACAACAGGAGCCTTACAACAGCTTGACTCGCTTCAGCAAGCTTACCGAGAATCAACGAAACTGCGTGCACAGATCCTCTTATCTCAAGGGAAGGTCAGTGAGGCAAAAACAATGGACGCAGCTGCAATCTCTAATCCTGAGTTTCTCCCAGCACTTCAAGATCCCCTACTGAAGTCGCTATTCAAACATCGACGTGACCCGTTGTATCAAGCGATGCAAGCAGTTGAATCAATCAATCAAGGGCGCGCTTGGGCAATCACGACACTCGAGAAACTTGTCGAGAAGCATCCAGAGCTTGTACAAGTACGACTCATCTACGCTGAAGCACTCTTACAGCAGAGCGAATTTGAAGCTGCCGAAAATGTGATTGCAGCAGGTCTGGAAAAATCTCCGAACAATGCCATGTTGCTGGCACTTTGGGGAAGTAGTGAGATTGCTCAATCGCAATGGAAACAGGCAGAACAACATTTTAGAGCAGCCATTGCAGCGAAGCCCGATTATGTCGGGGCGCATGCCGATTTAGGTTATGTTTATGAACAACAACAGCAATACTCGGCGGCAATCGAAGAGTATGAATGGGTGCTCAAAATGAAACCAGCCGACGAGCAAATTGCTCGTCGGCTGGATCGTTTACGACATTACAATAAGTAATCCTTAGAACTCACCAATGACGTTTCCATCATTCATTGAGCCAAGATCTGTGAATGTTGCAGAGTCGATATTTTCGCCGAGGAATCTGACTGCACCGTCGCCCATCAGAACTTGAGCACCACCAACATGGAAGCTGGCGATGTTTTCCCAACGGCAGCCAGGGCATTC
>JABJMI010000913.1 GCA_018659505.1 Planctomicrobium sp. | reverse complement strand
GACTATGTTCTCATCAGTTACGGAACCGGAGCCATCATGGCTGTCCCGGGGCATGATGAGCGAGATCTCGAATTCGCGCAAGCATTCAACATTCCGATCATCGAAGTTGTCGATTCCGGCAGCGATGACGTTGAGAACATCGGCTTCACAGGAGCCGGGACTGCCATCAATTCCGGTGAGTACAACGGAACACCGACTGCCGAGTTCAAACAGAAAATTGCAGCGGAGTTGAACGCTGCCGGTCTTGGCAAAGTGGCGACGAACTATCGATTGCGTGACTGGCTCTTTTCGCGTCAACGCTATTGGGGTGAACCGTTCCCGATCTGGCATGAACTCGACGCTGATGGAAACCGAACTGGTCTCCTCCGTACGGTGAAAGAGGATCAATTGCCGGTCACATTGCCCGACATGGATGACTACAAACCGAAGGGAACTCCCGATCCGCCGTTGAGTTGGGCTCCCGATGAATGGCTCTATACGACCGCTGAAGATGGAACACGTTTACAGCGAGAAACGAACAACATGCCACAATGGGCGGGCAGTTGCTGGTACTACTTGCGCTTCGCAGACAACAAGAACAGCGACAAGCTAATCGATCCCGAATTAGAAAAATACTGGCTCCCCGTCGACCTCTACATCGGCGGCGCCGAACACGCCGTGTTGCACTTGCTCTACTCCCGCTTCTGGCACAAAGTTCTCTTCGATCTAGGGCATGTCTCCAAAGTGGAGCCGTTCCAGAAGTTAGTGAATCAGGGAATGATTCTCGGTGACTATGAATATCACTGCTCTGAAAAGAACTTTGAGGCGAACAAGGATGCTTTCGAGGCAGTCGGAATTTTCGGCGTGATACGAAAAGCATCTGAAGAAGGAAAATCTTCAACATATGTGTTGAAAACACAAGTCGCAGTCGAAGGGAGCGATGAAGGGGAAATCGTAGACATTGGAGATGATTTAATCTTGAAAGATAAAGGGAAAATTTTCCTCGAATCACCAAGAGTTGAGTTGATTGCCAAAGCTGAAAAGATGTCCAAATCACGAGGTAACGTCATCAGTCCTGATGCTGTCGTACGCGACTTCGGTGCGGACTCATTGCGTCTATACGAAATGTTCATGGGACCACTTGATCAGGTGAAACCATGGAGTATGAAAGGGGTCGAAGGAGTCCATCGTTTCCTCGGTCGTGCCTGGAGATTGATCGTTGACGATCTTGCTGAAGTGACCACTCCTCGTTCGGAAGTTCAAGACGCTGACTTGAATGAAGAGCAGGCGCGTGTTCTGCATAAGACGATCAAAGGTGTGACGGACGACATCGAGAAACTCAGTTTCAATACCGCAATCAGTAAGATGATGGAATTCACGAACTACTTCACCGGGCAAACTGTCCGCTCGAAGTCTGCCATGGAATCCTTCGTACTGTTGCTCGCACCGTTTGCACCCCATATCGCTGAGGAGTTATGGCAAATACTTGGTCATGACGAGTCACTCACCTACGCCCCTTGGCCGACGTACGATGAATCCAAAATCATCGAAGCCGAAGTCGAAATTCCAGTACAGGTGAACGGGAAAATCCGCAGCAAGATCATGATGCCCGTCGACGCCGACAAGGCAGCCATGCAACAACTGGCAGAAGCGAATGAAAACGTGCAAACGCATCTCGCTGGCAAGACAGTCGTCAAGGTCATTTGTGTGCCAAAACGGATGGTCAATATTGTCGTGAAGGGGTGACAAAGCAGCCTGCAAAGTGATGTCCCATTCAATTCCTGAAAAGCAAACACTTCGCGGTGGCGTTATTCTTTTCCACGGAGTGCTGAATCCTCGCTATGCTCTTTGGCCATTGCAGCGAAGATTTCGGCGAGCGGGGTTTCAAGTCCTCAATTGCCGGTATCAGAGCTGGGGGAAATCGATTGATCAAATCGTGGAAGTGGTCGCTCCGAAGTGTCAATACTTTCAAGACCAGCTGCCTGACAATGTCCCGCTCTATATTGTCGGGCACAGTCTGGGAGCGATCGTCTGCCGCAAGCTCCTACAGGAAATTGAACTACCACAACTCAAACGCGTGGTTATGCTGGCTCCCCCGAATCGTGGATCACATGTTGCCAGTCGTTTGGCGAAGTATGTTCGGTGGCTGGTTCCTTCTCTGGAAGAACTTGCTGACAATCCAGAGAGTTATGTCAACTGCCTGCCGACGTCGCTGCCCGTTGAATTTGGAGTCATCGCAGCCGATCCAGATTATGTTATCCGTTCGGAATGCACACACCTGGAATCAGAATCGGACTACATCGTCGAACCTGGTCCTCATTCCGCCATTATTTTTCGCAAACCGGTGTTCGAACACTCTCTTCATTGCTTGGAGCATGGAAGATTCAAACGCTAGCAGACCGAGTCAAAAACTTCACCTGACAATCTACCCGGAACACACGTTGACAATTCGGACACCCTTGTCTAGTTTAAACTTCACATGAAAACTGGATGGACAAAATGACCAATCATTATCGTAATTGTCGGCGAATACTAACTTTTGCTCTGTGCCTAGGAATTTTCCTCGGAGCTGGACTTGGCGGAGCCTCTACCGCAGAAGAGACGACTACTGAAACTCCGAGCAGTTCGAAACCGGTCTTTCATCCACCGGCTTCAGTGAAGGAAGCGCGTTCTCGGGCTTACTTACTGCACGAGACAATTCATGACACGCTGCACGTTGTGCATCGAGATTTTTTTGATGCCGATGAGAGCATTGCCATACCCTCTCATTCTTTTGAAGATGTCTTCGAGGGATTGGAGCGCAGCTATGGCTTGAAGATTCGCTGGATTGCCGTGGATACTCGAGCAATGAATGTCGACAACAAACCTAAAACTGAATTCGAACTTCGAGCTGTCAAAAAACTTGCTACTGGTCAAAAACATTTTGAAGAAGTCGACGCCGATTCCTTCCAATTTGCGGGCCGAATCCATCTCGCATCGCAATGCTTGAAATGCCATGTGCCATCAAGATCAAATAACGATTCACGCAGTGCTGGCTTAGTCATCTTGATGCCAATGTCACTGCCAGACAGCAACTAAGGAGCTGTTCCGAAACACTCCAAGTCTTCAAAGTTCATGGAACAAGAATCCCAAGAAAAATACAGCCTGACTCCAAATCCTCGACCCTGATTCAAGGACGTACATACCAATAGGCGAGAGCTCTGCTGATAATGAAAGCTTGCTCCATCGATTCCGGAAAGTTGTTTCAGGATTCCCATCAGTCGATCAGTCCGACATCCTTACGCTGCTCTGCGATTGACGCGTTCCGCAGGTGGCCACGGGGTATCATAAAGATGCTCACGGGTGCATGGTTGACCAGTGATCCCTTTTGCCTTTTGCTTGGTAGCGACTGTTTGGTAAATCCGAGCGCCTCCGTCGCCCAATGCAAACGAGCAACCTGCCAGGTACAGAATCCACATGCGGTATTTTTCAGCACCAATCTGGCGGATCGCTTCTTCGCGATTTTCTTCCAAACGCTGACACCAAAGCTCGCAGGTTCTAGCATAGTGATCCCGCCAGCCTTCTACGTCCTGGATGTCGAGTCTCGATGCTTCCGAGCACTGGACCATGTGTCCGAGATGATCCAGTTCACCACCGGGGAAAATGTACTTGGCCAGCAGGCGCCGTTCGGGTCTCATTTTTCGAAACTTCTTGTCGGACATTTTGGCGGGGCGAGTAATCCCATGATTCAAAAACATCCCTCGGTCGCAAAGCAGCGAACTGACCTTTTGCATGTATGCGTGCATGTGGTCGATACCGATTGCTTCAACCATGCCGATGCTGGAGATCTTGTCGAACTCCCCATCCAGATCAATGTAGTCCTTCAACTCGATCGTGACCTGACCTTCAAGGCCTTCGTCCTGAATCCGTTGCTGGGCGATTTTCAATTGTTCTTCCGACAGCGTGACGCCGTGGGCTTTGACTCCGTAATGTTTCGCGGCATAACAAATTAACGCGCCCCAACCGCAACCAATATCCAGAAAACGGTCTCCTTCTTTCATTTGCAGTTTTCGGCAAATCATGTCCAACTTATTGATCTGTGCCTGATCAATGGATTCGTCCCAACTGCGGAAGTATCCGCACGTGTACACCATTTGTTTGTCTAGAAATAATTTGTAGAAATCATTGCTGATGTCGTAATGAAATTGGATGTAATCCTTGCTGTCTTGCCGATCACGCTTCCGTCCGATTTCATCACCATCATAACAGTGATCGACAGCGGTAGACTCTCCTTTGACGGTGACAAAGGTGGAGACGAACTGAGCGACCAGTTTCCATGGAAGCCCCTTCGATTTCTTGCGAATGGCTTTGACACGAGCGGTTTTAATAAACGTCATCAGATCCGCACCCGAGAAATCTATCTTGCCCAATGCGTAAAGGCGCAGAAGTGTCTCTGCGGTGGGACGACGCAATATTGTGCCAAAGACTCCCGGCCCCGAAATCGTCAATTCAATTCCTGGGGCAACCGTATCTGCCAATGGAATGACGCTGCCATCCCACAGGCGGACAGAAATTGGCGAATTCAAGCGACCACGTAGAAATTCGAACAGCTCCGTGGCTCGCCGCAGTTGCCGATCTGATCGAGATTTCCTGCTAAACATCAGTTGTTCCTGCTATTGAAATGAGACACGTCGCGTAACGTGTTAACTCGAGTGATTCTTGAATTGAATGAGACTTCCGACCGATTTAGGTAATGGGTCGAGCGTTTCTAAATACTGTCCTGATAATATAGAACAGTTTCTCGAATCGATGCGACAGCAATATTTCATGGCTTTATGCTTGAGCATTTCCAAATGGGCGTTAACAGTTCTGTCTCCTAGCGTCAGCGTTTAACTTGTGAAACGTACTGCACGGACAAGGAATGCATTAGAAATACTCTAGATCAAAGCTTATCCTTTCGCAGACCACTTCAAGTCTGCTCCCGCTGTACTCACGAATGTCTTTATCGCTACCAAGGGACCACTAAAGCTACCAAATGACCAAATATTGATTCTTCGCTAGAATTCTCAAAATAATTTCATCCATGCTCTACCAACGCTCGTTTGCCAAGAATGCTAGACGAAAACGATCAACAAGAATTCGCTGAATACCGGATAACCCCGAAACATTTCTATATGGGGGTAATCATGTCCTGCTTCTACTTGATCGCAGGTGTCCCGTTGTTGCTCGCTATTCTTGTGCAACTCAATTGGACTTTTCGAGAAGTCTTGCCTGTGGCTGTTTTTTTTGGATTGTTTTGGTCTCCGATGGTTGCGGTTGGAGTGTATGGCATTGCAGCATACTTCCATGAACGATTGATTCTTCGATCAGACTCAGTGATTCAGCAATCTGTTTTCTCTAAGAAGACGTATCATCTTAACGAGGTCACGAGGATCGAATGGAGGCTGCTTCCACGCACAGGCTGGATAAAAGTTTTCGTGGGAGATTCCAGATTAAGTGTCCATCCATCAAGTTTCTCGAAACAGGATCGAGAAGAAATCATTGATTATTTTCGTTCTGCGGTCAACGAGGAACTCCAAACAGGCTGGGAAGAATCGCTAGAACGAATTGCCAAATTCAAATCGAGACCAACTGAGATTACCTGGCAACTTAGTGCAAGGTTTGCCGTTTTGTTCATTGCGGGTTCTGTTGCCTCCATCTATCTATGGACATTCGACATCGGGAATTATCTGCTCGGGATCGCTGCCGTCTGTATTGCTCTGGGAATTGCTTCGCTTGTGGGCAGTATCTTGCATTACAAGAAAGCGAAGAATACCCCGGAGGAACTTGTCGAGGCGTGACAGCGTTGTTTTACAAAAAAACCGTGTAGCAATAGAATCCATATTGAATGATGTCCTGCTTTCACACTGAAGTTACGATTATGAATTCTTTCCATTCGATCAGCATTCGTAGG
>JABJMI010000912.1 GCA_018659505.1 Planctomicrobium sp. | reverse complement strand
GGAAATATGGCATCCTCCTTCGATAAGCCCCCTTTGTCTGTGCAAGAATTAAGAGATTTCGTCGCTGAAACTCGGGAGTCAGCGAGTCAGGCGAAGATTCAGAAACTCTTGCCAGAAAGTGAAATGCGACAGTATTGGGAATCGCTCCATGCCACTGCGACGCAAGAGAATATCTCTCCTTTCGAAGCCGCAACAGCGGTCGCGATGCACACCGCTCAACAGGCTTCAACCATCACGATGACAGGTGTCACAGGTGTTAAAGTTGCCGGGAGCTTGCTGCAACGGAATGTTTTACAGCATTATCAGGATTCGCTCGTCATGTTGCGAGAAGAAGGTTTTTTACCGGTCCTGCAGTCAACTTACCAACCTTACGTTGGTCAGGTTTGGAATAACTTCTCCGGCGAAAGGAAATCCTGGACCGAATCAATCCTCGACCCGGGGAACATTATGAAGTTCTTTAAGTAACAGAGGACTTTGACAATGTCATAGAGTCTGTTTCCGAAAGATGAAGCAAAATCACCTCACGCAGAGCCGTAGGGTCCGCAGAGGAAAAGCTATAAACTCAGCGATCTCTGTGGCTCTGCGTGATCCATACTTTCTAAAATCCAACAATACGTGATCCCTAAAACGCGGGATCACATTCCGCTGAGATCTCTTTAGGAAGCGTAGGAACAGCGACTCACAGTCAGGTAGTACCTTTTCCCTCATTGGAAGCCTACATCTTTTCTCGTTCAATTTGAATTTAGGAACCAACTCCAGGAGATTGAGGTTTCGGACCGATTTCTGTAAATTCTCTGGATACAGATCTTCCTTCTACTTGCTATCGATATGAATCTAAAACGACAGAGAATTTTATTCCTGCTGACATGCTTAGTCATCGTTTGTTTGGGGCATGTGGTCTATGCACAGGCTCCAGTAGCGGTCCCGAATGCACCGGTTCAAGTTCCTATCGGTGGCGGAAGCAGTGTGATTGTCCGTCCGTTATGGACCGAAATTTTTATTACTGTCATCATGTTTGGGTTGGCATTATTCGCTGTGGGGCGTAGCAGTAATCGCAGCTGATTTGGTGAAAGGGTTGAGGGGCTAGTGTCTAGGGGCAAGGGTGAAAAACTTACATCACATGCCTGTTATTGAAGTTGATTGCGAATATTTTCCATCCATGTTTTCTAACCTTCTCGTGCAAACTGATCTTTCAGTTTTCTTGAAACCTGATGATTCGTCTTCCGGGAGCGACTTGTGAGTCACATGCGAATTGCCATTACTGGCGTTGGGCTTGTGACTCCGTTAAGTTCGCAGCGAGAGCAATCCTGGCAGCGGCTTCTTAATGGAGAGTCAGCTGGTCGATTCCTCAACGAAAGTGAAATTCCGTCAGAAGGAATTGAGACCTCACAAGCATGGTACGGTGCGCCAGTCGAACTTCAACGACCAAATGCTAATCTGACAAGGACTTCTGCTTTCGCTCTGCTGGCTGCTCGACAGGCGATTTCACATGCAGCGATACCAAAAGAGTTCCTACATGAGATGGCGTGTGTCATCGGCACGAGTAAAACGGATTTGAATTCGGTCGATCGACTATTTCATTCACTCAAAAGCGATCCTCAAGTTAGCCCTGAGGTGGCTTCGCTTTTTCCTAGTCAACCAGTTACAGATGTTGCTCACGCAATCGAAGCCGAAGGTCCGGTCATAGCACCTGTCGCAGCATGTGCCACGGGGTTGGTCAGTATTATTCGAGCTGCGGACTTGTTACGTCAAGGAGATGCCGTACGAGCTATCGCTGGCAGTACAGATTCTTCTCTGCACGTTGGATTACTTTCTTCTTATCAACGACTCGGCGTTCTGGCGAAAGCGAAAGATAACCCTGCGACAGCGTGCAAGCCATTTGATGAATACCGCTGCGGTTTTATCGTTGGTGAAGGTGCAGGTGCGATGGTTCTGGAAGTATGGGACGAGGCAATTTCACGAGGTGTTCGTCCGGTTGCAGAATGGGTTGATGGAATGATTGCCAGTGATCCCAGTGGATTAACATCAGTCGACTCAAGCGGAGAAACACTCTGCGAATTGATTGCAAGATTGCTCGAACGGAATCAGGTATTCCCGCAGCAAGTCTCAGCGATTTGTTATCACGGCACTGCTACTGAGATGAATGATCTAACCGAGGCACGTGCAATTGCCAAACTGTTTCCGCACAAACCGCTTGGGTTCGGTGTGAAAGGCTCCATCGGACATTTAATGGGCGCTGCCGGTTCGGTTGAAACGGCATTCAGTGCTCTTGCTCTGCGAGATCAAGTCATTCCCCCAACGGTCAACCATGTTCATCACGATGCAAACTGCCCGAATGCTGTCAATGGAGCGAACTCTATCCAGCAGCCGATTGAATACCTGCTCAAGACGTCTCTCGGCTTCGGTGGACATATCGCTGTCGGGCTGCTGAAGCGGGTTTAGGAATTGTTCCGAAGTAACTTCTCGGAATCGACGTAGCAATTTTCCATAAGCCGCAGGGCGATAGCCCCGGTTAAGCGTGTGGCAGAGTCAAACCGGGGCTAACGCCCAAACGGCTAATAGCGGGGTTTTAATATAGGACAGTTCCTTAGCTGTTTGTTGACTCTCAACTCTCAACCATAAACTCTCAACTTTTTACCGATTCTTTTTTCTTCTAGGTTCGCGTCGCTCGCGGTTTTCCAGGATTTTCTGCAACAACCCTTCGGCGGCTTGGATGCCGATTCGTTTTCCCATTTCTTTGAGTTCTTCCCCTTTGATTTTAGGATCCTTCGTGGTGCCTGTGATGTGGAACTCTAATGGTTGGCTTGTAATTGATTGCAGTATTGGTCCTCGCTCGGCGATGTCTCGCGGGAATTCCATCGTCACATAGATGTCTAATGTTTCGTCAAAACCGACAGACCCAACGCTTTCAAACGTGAAATCTCCGACGTTGAAACGAAATCCTTTGTGATAAACGCGACCTTCGACGACTTGATATTCAATAGATTGATTTTCCATTTCCATGAAGAGTAACTCATTCGAACTGCGTCCTCGATCTTTGATGACGCGAATGGCTGCCACCATGTCGAGCAATTCATTTGCCAGCGGACCGGGACGAATTTGAGCACGATGGATATTGATTTTTCCTGACAAGTCAGCCTCATCAGCATGTTGCAGTTGAAGTGTCCCAGCCTCAGCCACAAGAGAAAATGTCCCGCTCGGGCGTGTTGCATCAGAGAGAAGAGGAGAGACAAACCGTAACCAATCGCTGCAAATTTGCTCAGTGAGGTTAATATGATCGAGTGTTAAACCTTTCTCGAACGAAACCGAGATCGGTTTCGTTGAGAGGTCAACCGTCGGTAATTTCAGAATCTGCCCATCGTTAATTGGAACAGAGATTGGAGTCAATTTTAGCTGATCCCCAAGCATCGAAAGTTTGACTTTCCCGTTCTGTGAAATAAGTCCGTAAGCGGTGGCTTCGGACCATGTGACTGTTGTTGACAGTTCAAAGACAAAGTCGAAAGGCTTCGCCGGATCAGGTCGTAGTGGACCTTTCATTTTCAGGTCAGACATCTGAATCTCTTTGAATTCGATGTTCTCTTTGAGTTCCTCTGGGAGCAAATTCGACAAGCCTTCCGCTGGTGATTTCAATTTTCCAGTGGCATCGACAACTTGTTTGCCGGAGATGTCAGTGACTTCGCCTTTGACCTCCACTGAGGTTTGATCGAGTTGTGCGTAAAGATTCTCGACCTGAATGCGGTCCGCTTCACGAGAGTAGTCAACGTGCAAATTGATCTTCAGAGGAAGCTGTGGTTCTAACGACCGTCCAATGTAATCGCCCTGATCGTCTATAGATTGTGTCTCAAATTTTACGAGCAAGTCTTCCAGACCCACTCTCTCAACAATGCCTACGAATTGACCTGTCACCGGTTCCAGCGGCAGCAGCTCTGGCAGGTAATCCTCCAACAGAGGACGTAGCATCATCAATGGTTGCTGTGAACTTTTTATGTCGAAAGTAAATCGCTCAGGAGACGCTGACTGCGATTTTATGGGGTTGATGAATTTGGCATTGATCATCAGTTGGTCTTGTGAAGCAGGTTCGCTGGCATAATTCTGTGATAGCGAAGCGACAGGAGCAACGATGTTCAAAGTCTGCTCGGGTGTGCTGCCCGTTTTTGATTGGAATTTCCCCGAGACAGGACTCCACCGTGTCAGCAGATTTCCCTCTGCGTCAGTCAGTTCCAAGCGGCTTTGAATCACGCTGACTGTCATGTCACGATTCATCCGTGGGATTTTGTGTTCCAGGATTTTCTTTAAGACAACATTGATATCGATAGACTCTCCGGTTGTGTCTCTTTGGTGTAAGCGTGGAACAATGAAGGAAGCGTTCATCCCTTCGAATTCAAGCTCAATAGGACGGTTCGGTCTACGGAAGAGATCCCACAGCGACTGATTTGATGTGACCGCTCTGACGTTGACAAGTTCATTGCCTAGCTTGTCGGAGTAGCTGACATCATTCAGCATCACGGGAGATTGCCAGCCAATCGAAGCGTTGCCAATTTTGATGTCACCCGGAATCTGATCAGAGATCCATTCTTCAGCCGCATCTTGACTAATCACGGAGGAGGCAATCCACGGCAGGCAAAGCAACCCGATTGTCGCCAAGATCGACATCACCATGAAATATCTGAGAACTCTCCGTATGAAGCTCGGAGATTTTTTAGCGGAATCGGCTGAAGCGTTCTCCTGCGATTGTTCCTTCATCTCTTTGCTCATTTCTCCGCCTTACCTTCCAAATTGATCATTCCAGGAGAAACACCGTTCCGTGATGTTTTCAACATTTTAAGCCTGAAGCCTCATAAATTACTATGCTCGTTTATCAACTTTACTCGTTGCGTTGAAACCAATGCGGATGCCGAATAGCATCCATTCACAAATGAATGAGTGCTGATCCCTTCTCGTCATCTTTGCCACAAGAACCTGTTAATATGTTGCCTCGATTGAGTTTATCCATTTTCAGTCTTTGTCTGCTCCTACAATATCAGCCATTGTTAGCTGATGGTCCCGCATCTGATGTGCCAGAACTGATGGTTCTAAAGCAATTTGTGGGAAATTGGGAAGGTAAAGATCCTGACGGACAAAAAACGGTTTCTGAAACCGAGTGGACGTTGAACGGTCGCTTCATCAAACAGGAGTATTCCACCGGAGAAAAGACAAAGGGCATGATCATGCGCGGGTATTCTCTCAACGAAAATAAATATGTGATGACCATTTTTGATTCATCCGGGACAGCAATCACGATGTCGGGTGTTTGGAATCCGGAGACCAAAACGTTGACTTGCAGTGGTGATCTCGCGGACGGAATCAAGATGACTGTTAAGTCATCGTTTCCCAATCCCGACATTGAAGCCTACAAAATTATTGTTACTGTCGATGGTGACGTTGTGAATGAATTCACTGGAGAGAACCATCGTGTCAAAAGTAAGTAAGCCTTTCAACATCAGCTGAAACTACATTCGAAATTGCTCTAATTACTGGAAGTTAAAATATGTCCGATGCCATCGAATCTGTCCTACAAGAGAATCGTAAGTTCGCTCCACCTGCTGAGTTCGCAGCCAATGCCTTGATCTCGTCTCAAGAACAATATCAAGAGATGTGGCAACAGGCGAAAGACGATCCCAAAGCATTCTGGGGTGATCTCGCAACGGAAGAACTCGATTGGTTTCAGCCATTCACTTCCGTCATGGAAGGGGACATGCCCGAAACGAAATGGTTCCAGGGCGGCAAGATCAACGCCTCCTATCAATGTCTTGATCGACATCTCACCACATGGAGAAAGAATAAAGCCGCGATTGTCTGGGAAGGTGAACCGGGTGACAAACGCACTTTGACCTACCAGGAACTGCATCGCGAAGTTTGCAAGTTCGCGAATGTGCTCAAGCAACTTGGTGTCGAAACCGGCGACCGTGTCACGCTCTACATGCCGATGGTCCCTGAACTCACGATTGCGATGCTCGCGTGTGCTCGCATCGGAGCGACGCATTCCATCATCTTCGGTGGGTTCAGCGCCGACGCCATCGCAGATCGCAACAATGATGCTCAGGCGAAAGTTGTTGTCACTTCCGATGGAGGTTGGCGACGTGGCAAAGAGATCGCATTGAAGAAGAATGTTGATGACTCGATGGAGCGATCCGAGTCGGTCGAGAAAGTCGTCGTCCTCCGCCGAACAGGTGGCGATGTCGAAATGGTGCCAGATCGTGACTACTGGTGGCACGATCTTATGGAGCATGCTTCAGCGGAGTGCGATGCCGTTCAACTCGATTCCGAACATCCGCTCTTCATTCTTTATACATCTGGATCAACTGGCAAGCCGAAAGGCGTTTTGCATACCACTGCGGGCTATATGCTCGGTGCACAAATGACCTCTCGCTGGGTCTTCGACTACAAAGATGAAGACACGTACTGGTGTACCGCCGATATTGGCTGGATTACCGGACACAGCTATATCGTCTACGGACCATTAGCAAACGGTGTCACTTCGGTGATGTATGAAGGGGCTCCCAACTGGCCGGATGAAGGTCGCTTCTGGGAACTGGTTGAGAAGTATGATGTCAACATTTTCTATACCGCACCGACAGCGATTCGTGCCTTCATTAAATGGGGAGACGAATGGCCACAGAAGTATGATCTCTCTTCATTACGCTTACTTGGAACAGTTGGTGAACCGATTAACCCGGAAGCGTGGATGTGGTACCACAGAGTGATCGGCGGCGAGCGTTGCCCGATTGTCGACACTTGGTGGCAGACCGAAACTGGCGGCATCATGCTCAGTCCATTACCGGGAGTCACACCAACAAAGCCCGGTTCTTGTACACAGCCACTTCCGGGTGTCGTCCCTGCGATTGTGAACGAAGCGGGTGAAGAACTGGAAGCGAACCAGGGTGGTTTACTCGTTATGACGCAACCATGGCCACACATGTTGCGAACGCTGTATGGTGATCATGATCGCTTTATCGAAACATACTTCTCGAAGTTCGATGGGAAGTATTACTTCGCTGGCGACGGAGCACGTAAAGACCAAGATGATTACTACTGGATCATGGGACGTGTCGACGACGTGCTGAATGTTTCTGGTCATCGCCTCAGTACAATGGAAGTTGAATCGGCACTCGTCTCACACGAACTCGTCGCAGAAGCCGCAGTCGTGGGCTTCCCGCATGAACTTAAAGGTGAAGGCATCTGCTGCTTCGTTATTCCCAAGGGAGACATTCCAGAAGATGAAGCGAAGGACGTTCTCATTCAGCATGTAAGAAAACAGATCGGAGCCATCGCGACTCCCGATCAGGTTCGCTTCACTCCCGCATTGCCAAAAACACGTTCCGGCAAGATCATGCGACGTCTTTTAAGGGACATTGCCGCCGGTCGAGAAAATACTCAAGATACGACAACTCTCGAAGACCAAAGCATCCTGGAGAAACTTCGAGAGCAAGGTTGAGAAAGCAATTCACACCCAATTGGCCCCGGGTGATCCACCCGGGGACAAAGTGAAGTCTGCAATAACTCGGTTTTATTTTTTCAGTCTTTCGAAATACAATATAAATACTCGACTCGTTTTCCGTCTTCCATACTGGCAGCTCTGTAGAAGATTTGGCTGTTGCAGATGGCGGGGGTTGCGAAGCAGATGTCTCCGAGTTTGTTTTTCGAGACGAGTTCAAAATCTGTTGTGGAAGCTTTGAAGAGGAAGGTCTCGCCCGCTTCGTTAGTGGCAAAGAGGGTGTCATTTACCAAAACAAGAGACGAAGAAAACGTCCCGCCGAGGCGACCTTTCCAGATTTCTTTTCCGGAGGCAGCTTCCCAACACATAGCAACGCCGGCATCGGTGACACCGTACAGGTATTTATCTTTAACGATCATTGATGGGACATAAACTCGAACTCCGTTTTCCCAAACAACTTCGCCTGAACCGTCTGTTTTGATCGCTGCGATGTGATTCTTTGGATAACCTCCAGTTGAGTAAATAAGATTTCCGTCGGTCACGGTTGAGGTGACGCATTCAGTGGTTGCTCCTTCAATTTCCCAATTCTCTTTGCCTGTGAGCGGATCAAGACTTGTCACCAGTTCACATCCAGTCATCAGTAATTGATCCTTGCCGGAAGTATGTAGCACAACTGGTGAAGGGTAATTGGGCGTCTTGGGGCGGTCGCGTTTCCAGACGATGTCACCGGTCTTCTTGTCAAGACCTGCAATCGCTCCCCCTGATTTATTGTCTGCTGAAACAATTACGAGATCCTTGTACAGAAATGGAGACGAGCCAAAGCCTTGATGAACAACGTAAGGAGTGATTTTCGTTTGCCAGAGAATCATTCCATCCAAAGAAATCGCAGACGTGTACATCGCATCGTCATGTAGAAAATTGATGTAGAGACGCTCACCATCACAAGCTGGAGTGGAGGAAGCTTGAGTTCCTTTTTTGTTTTTGGCTGGAGTCGCTTTTTTCGCATGGATCGGCAGATTCCAAAGTTTCTCGCCTGACTTTCGATCAAAGCAGTAGATCTCACGAACTTCCAGTTTGTCCAAAGATGTTGCCAGATAAACTCTGTCTCCAACTACAATTGGTGAACCATGCCCCTTGCCCGGCACAGTGGTCTTCCAGGCAATGTTTGTTTCTTCATCCCAGTCGGTCGGGGGACTTTGATCGGGGAAAGCATGTCCATCTCCATGACGTCCCCGCCAAGCATGCCAATCCGTTTCTGGACTGATTTGAAATGATGAGCTTGACGAAATTGGTTCCGCTCCCTGTGTGGAGACGTTCGTGAATACAACTGACAAGCAAACAATCGCTGAGAAAACTCGGATCATGACTGACTCACATCAAGAGCTATGAAAATTTCTTGTGAAAAGGAGTGTGACCGGGAGTGCTTCGGGTTGCAATCGCTCACAGAGTTGAATCGAAGTTTGACTGATTGGCTTTAGCCACAGAGGACACGGAGATCACTGAGGGAATGTTGATCCCGCCATCAACATTTCTAGCTTAATCAGATCAGCGTGAATCCGCAGCATCCGCGCTCTAAAATGAATTCATATTTAGGGATTGGATATCACAATTCCACTTAGACAGGGAGCTTACGCTTCCAGCTCGCCCAAAATGGATGAGGGTCAAACCTTATCTTATGGGACGTGTACTTAAATGTAATATGATTCTCTTCAGATAGCTGCTGTCTTCTACATTTCTTAGAATGGCGGCATCCACTAAAATTTTGGAAGAGCCGATTACTTCCCGAACTAAACATCCACCAAGACCACCTACACTGAGACCATCCATGACGGACGACGTTGAGACGACACAGACTGAAGCAGAACCGACGTTGCCTTCTGGGAAGAAAAGAAGTCGTTTTGGCGTGTTTCTCAAGTGGATGCTGATCGTGTTTGGCGTCATGCAATTGGTTATGCGAACAGTCTGGGAACCAGAATCTGGAGCAGCACTGGAAAACCTAATCACCGCTGCTCAGATTGTTCTCTCATCATTTTGTATCATTCTGTGGTGGTTCTGCTTCTCGCCATTCGGTTGGAAGACGGTCTTGCAAATTGGGCTTCCGGTGATGAGTTTACTTATTGGCTGGATGTGTTGCATTCACTCTATCGATTTCGATGGCGATATGGCGATTCACTTCCGTTATAAATGGGAAAAGTCCGGCATTGAAGAGCTGCGAGAGTTTAGACAGCACGCGGAAACGGCTTCCACAGAAAAAATCTTACAGGTGGCTGAGTTCTCACCAGAGGACATGCCAGCCTATCGAGGAATCAATCGCGATGGAGTTGTGACCGGACCCGCAATCCGCAGCGACTGGGAAGCGTATCCACCGGCAGAAATTTGGCGGCATCCAATTGGGGGCGGGTATTCTTCGTTCACAGTTGTTGATCCGGTGTTGATCACCATGGAACAACGAGACAAGAACGAAGCAGTTGTCTGTTATGAAATCTCGACCGGACAAGAGTTCTGGGAATACAGCTACCCCGCGAGATTCAATGCTCTCGGCGGTCCTGGTCCTCGTTCGACTCCGACCATTTACAATAACTCAGTCTATGCGTTTGGTTGCTATGGTGACCTGTTTTGTCTTGATTTGAAAACGGGTGAACCGAAATGGCACGTGAACGTCTTGCAGCAATTTGGTTTGCCAACCACGACCTGGGGAATGACTTCTTCGCCGTTGATTCATAACGGAAACGTGATCGTCAACACCGGAGGTTTGAAAAATTCTGCCAAGGCAATGGTTGATCAAACAGGGAACGGACTCGTCGCCTATCTTGCAGAGAATGGCGAGCACGTCTGGCATAGCGAAGGACTCGCTGCCCCGAATCTTGAGATCAAAGAGTTCAAAACAGGTGCGGAAGCGATTGAAGGAATTGAAGGTCTGACCATTCCGGGGTATTCCTCTCCGATGCTTGCCCAACTCGCAGGCGAGGAACTGATTCTTAACTTCGATGGAACAGCTCTGCGAGGTAACGATCCTGCGAACGGTTCGCAACTTTGGAAGTTCCCATTCACCGCTGGGGATTATATTAACGTCGCGCAGCCAATTCTGTTCGACAAAGATCGGGTGTTGATCTCTTCTGGTTATGGAACCGGTTCAGCGATGCTGAGAGTCTCCCGAGAGGGAGCAGACTGGCAAGTCGAAGAACTGTGGACTTCAAATCGCTTGCGCAGCAAGTTTTCAAGTTCAGTGTTGTACGATGGCTACGTGTACGGTCTCGACGAAGGGATGATGGTTTGCATCGATCCTGAAGATGGAACATACGGACACGGACAAATGTTGTTGGTCAATGAACATATAGTTGTTCTCACAGAGAGTGGTGATCTTGTCTTGATTGAACCAAGTCCTAAGGAACTCCTCGTGAAAGGGATTCTGAATGTCCTGGAAGAAGACGTCAAAACCTGGAATCCTTTGACAATTGCCTACGGGAAGGCCTTCGTAAGAAATGCTGAAGAAATTGCCTGCTACGATTTACGAGCGAACCCAGATGAACCAACGATTCCACCAGTGGAAGAAGTTACTACTTCTGATTCTGAATAGAGTTTACTGACAAGTTATTAACACGTTAAGAGAGAATATTATGGCGTCCTATCGAGTTCTATTCAGCCTTGTTTTCGTCCTTCCATTGATGACTCATTCAGCGTTCGCTGAGGGTGAAGTCGAAGATGGTTTTGTATCGCTCTTTAACGGACAGGATCTCTCGAACTGGACAATCCCGGAAGGGGACAACGACAAGTGGAAGGTTGTTGATGGCGTCATCGATTACAACGCCGATTCGGAAGCCAAAGGAGACCGGAATCTTTGGAGCGACAAAGAGTACAAGGATTTCATTCTCAAAATTGACTGGCGAATCAAAGAGACATCGGGTTTATACCCCATTCCGATTGTCTT
>JABJMI010000677.1 GCA_018659505.1 Planctomicrobium sp. | reverse complement strand
GCCGACCCGCGTTCCCATTGTAGACGGATTTTCACACCACCCTCCGTGTGATCCTTTGGAAAAGAGATAGTTGATGATCCCCAACTCCGTAGGCGGACTTCCGGGTAACGCAGCCAACTCGGGAATCGTCACAACTTCGGCGCTTGCGTTTGATGGGCAAATAAAGCTTGGAATCACTCGTTTCGCAACATCGGGTGACTGAGCTTCCCAAGGTAGTTCGTTAACGTAAAGATCCTTGAGGTTTGCTTGCTCAAAATATGGGAGCAAAGCCGCTGGAGCTCCAGAATAAAAATTACTACCGGGAGTTCCAGCACCTGCATTCCACCGAACAGACGCTCCCAGAGCGAACATATTGTAAACGTCGTGGTAGTTATGAAGTGCCAATCCAAATTGCTTTAAGTTGTTCTTACATTGAGTTCGGCGGGCAGCTTCTCGAGCCTGTTGAACAGCAGGCAATAACAATGCGATCAAAATTGCGATAATTGCAATCACGACCAACAATTCGATCAGTGTAAAACCTTGATTTCTTCGCGTACGCATTGTTTGACTCCAAAGCCTCTTGTGGGCTAGCTGAGTTAGGTAAAAGTAAAACTTCAAAAGACCAGCATAAATAAAAACGCTAGAGCTCTTCCCAGTATATCGATACCACAATGACCACATCGGAGTTGCAAACAGGCGTCGCATTCTCAGGATTTTTTTCAAAAATGAAAAAATCAACCAGAATCCACCTCTTGAATCCGCCACTCAACAACATTCTCCGATGGGTCGTTGAGGCGAACTAAGGTCTCAAAATCAAACGGTCTAGCAAGAACGATTCCCTTGTAATTCAAAGCGGTAGACAGTCCACAGAGCGTGAAATATGTGACCGACTTACGCTTCTTGGGCGTGGCATCCGGCGATCTTATCAATAGTCATTGATCACGATCTCGCAGAGATTCTCTAACACACATTTAAGACTTCTGATGTTATCGTGTTCGGAGAATTTCGTGGCTGAAAAGAAAATCTTGTTTTTTACCACTCATTCATTTCGCACTGGCAAAAAAGCTGGTTGACGCCGATCACAACCCTCAACTAAAATTGCCCTCAATCGTCAATCTAAGCATCGTGCCTGGGTTGATTCCTCAACCAAAACAAATTTTGGATGACTTCCACAATGGTTGCAGCACTTGCCAAGTCTCTTTCAATTGTAACTTTCTTCTCCTTAATTCTTGTAGGTCTGCCTCCTAATAACCTGTTTGCAGATTTGATCGTTCTTGATGATGACTTTGCCGTCAGCTCTTTAACCAAAGATGGCGCTCTCAGTCAGAATTCGATCGGTTGGCACGCCAGTTCAAGTGGATCCTGGACACAAGGTCTGGGAAACTCTTGGTTATTCAACACCAGCAACGCGGGGGGGAATACAAGTGATGGCGCAGTGGCACAAATTGTCGATCTGGGAGCACTCGGTGTTACTAACGAGAATCAATTGAATGTGGAATTTACCTTCAACTCTTGGAACGGAACGACACCCGACGACATTTTTGTGCATGTATGGGGGCTGGTAGATGATTCAGCATCTGGGACGGCATCCATTGCAAACTTAGGAGCCCAAAATGGAAACATGTGGGTCAATGCTGTGACCGGTGGGTTCACGATCTACAATCTTGGCACTGGAGTTGAAATGACAACCCATGCTGACGGTTCCGCTGGCAATGCAGCGATTCAGCTACTCAATCAAGACACGGGAACCGCTCTCATTGGGGATGCTGTAAATCATCGCTCTGAGTTCAATCTAACCGGGTATACCGAGAATAATCTTGCGGATTACGATTACTTCGTGATTGGTTTTGCTCGTAACCCAGATGTTGGGACGAGTAACTTTTTTGCGCTACACGATGTAACAGTGACCGCAAGCTCTGTTCCTGAGCCATCATCAATCATCATGTTGGGGATGGCATTGTCTGGTCTCGTATTCCGACAGCGACGGAAGCAGGCGAATTCACAGCGAGACAATTAGACACTTAATTTGTTGCAAGTTCACGCTCGATAAGCTGTTCCGTTTACTGCATTGCTATCAATAGGTATGCCCCCAGCGCATGACGAATGTGTCGTCCAGATCGCTGCTGCCGCTGAAGCGGTCGAAGTCGATTTGTCTGTCGAAGACCCAGCCAAGTTCGAATACTTGTCGCGATCCGTCGACTTTCTTCGTTTCCCACCCAACCAGTAAACGGTAATCTCTGTAACTCAGAATCTCCTTGCGGCTCAATTCTCTTTCGACTGCCCAAGATCCTCCACCCAGTTCGCCAGCGATGTAGAACCATGTCTCTTCGTCGACTTCTTGATCGGTTCTCCAGGCAATTCGAGGGCGCGGAATGACAAGATCAAGTTCGAAATCATCTTCCCAGATGCGAATCCCGGCAGTTGGAACGAATGGTAAATCGGGGCGATCCATATACATTCCACCGACTACAAATTTACAACCGTCATGACAATCATAAGAAACTAACCCACCACCGATCAGCCGAAAAGCATCGCTCGATTTATTGTCCCAGTCCGTCGACCAAGTCGGAGCGAGTTGCAAATGCAACCCCCAATCTTCGTCAAGCTGCTGGGCATGATTGAATTCGAAGGAGAGGTCATAGGTCTGTGAACGAATATCTGGCTGCGTGGGACCATCCAGAAAGTGCCAGTTAAATTTGAAATTCGCCCACAGCGGACCATCTCCTCCAGTGATCTTCGCATCGAAACCTAAAGTCGTCATCCCGAACCCGTTCCCGTTATTAAACAGGAGTTCCAGTTCTTCCCGGTTCTCCCGCCACAATAAGAGATGATCATCAACGAAAGGATCGGTCCAACATGGCTCGATGCGATCTTCGTCATCCTCTTCAGAATCACTTGAGACTACTGGGGGGCGAATATCAACCTTTGGTTCAATGACTTTTTCTTCGATGCTTGATTCGTTTTCGATGATTGCCTCTGGTGAGACTGGGGCGTCCAATTCAGTTAGAGGTGGCGGAATCGTCACTTCGACTTCAGCTGAAGTTTGAATCACTCCCTCAGTTGTATTGTCAGTATGAGTTGCTCGATCAATCGATGAAACCCATTCTGGTTCCGTATAAATAGGAGGCTTCAAATTGCCATTGGGAGGATCGCTATTCAGTCTCAATTGAAGTTTTTCAGAATCTTCTGATGGAACGACCGCTGCGGCAGATTTGGCCGGTCCAGAACTCACAATCTCATATGCAAAGATTTTGGAACCAACGAAAACCGTCGCAAAAATTGCGAAGGTCGACATATTGACGCAAAATAGGCTTCGAAATCGCGATGAAGTCATTAAATCACCTGCTATAGAATCGGACTTCTTTTGTATGTCAGCGCCTTCGCAGCGGTCAATGCGACAATGGCTTAGCGGGCAGCGAATGGTTCCTCACTGACTGGCAATTTCTATCCATCAAAGTATTATGATGTGGAAGCTTTACTGACTCCAAATATCAAATTCAATTCAATAAATCCTTTTCAGGAATGAAATATGAAACGATCTTTCTTGGCAATTGTTGCCACCTTCATGTTGGTCAACTTTGGCGTCGCTGCCGAAAAAGCAAAACCAACAAAAGTGTTGTTTGTCACTCAAAGTAAAGGCTTTGTACACGGTTCGGTGAGAAGGAAAGAGACACTTGCTCCTTCGGAAGTTGCTTTGATTCAACTGGGTGAACAAACGGGCTTGTTTGACGTTGATTGCACACAGGATTGCGAAGCAGACTTCACCAAAGAGAATCTTCAAAACTACGATATCGTTGCTTTCTACACGACTGGGAATTTACCAATCGCAGAAGAAGACATGAAATACTTTTTCGAAGACTGGTTGAAGCAAAAAGGTCACGGTGTTCTCGGGTTTCACTCAGCAGGCGACACATTTCATAACGATGAACGCTACTGGGATATGATCGGTGGCACGTTCATTGCACATCCCTGGGGAGCGGGAACGCAAGTGACTCTCTCCAATCATGAACCCAAAAATCCTCTGGTTGTCCCATTTGGCGAGAACCATACGCAGCAGGAAGAGATCTATATGTATCGTCACTGGCAACCCAAGAAGGTTCGAGTGTTGCTGAGTCTGAACTACGCGAAAAGTCCCACCGGATCTGCTGTCCCTACTGAGCATGGATACCATGTCCCGGTTTGTTGGATTAAGAATTACGGCGAGGGAAAAGTCTACTTCAACAATCTCGGACATCGTGAAGACACCTGGACCCGCAAACCTTTCCTCGATTCGATTACCAACGCCGTGAAGTGGATTCAAGGTGATATCGAAGTCGACGCCTCACCAAACCCAGAAGTCTCAGCTCAACAAGAGAAGAAAGCCCAAGCAGATTTCGTTAAGGGAAATTTCAAGAAGAAGTAAGCAGTTTTAACTACTTTTATGAAAAAAAATCACCACAGAGACACAGAGACACAGAGAAGAAAAAACAGGCAGTCGTCTGTAGGTTGGGTGCAGTGGAGCGGATCCCAACTCGATCATCGTTCATAGAACAGCTTAAATCTATATTTAGATCTTAACTCGATGTTTAATTTCTCCGTGTCTCAGTGTCTCCG
>JABJMI010000767.1 GCA_018659505.1 Planctomicrobium sp. | reverse complement strand
CGATGACCATCGTCCCTGTTCCCTGCACGTAATGTCCATCAACGAGAAAATTAATCATCGACTCAGAGACGGGACTCGTTTCGCGTTCATCATGGACGTTCAATGAAGGTGTGATATGGAAGTTGTCCGGTGTCGGAGTTTCATCGAGTAAAACTGATTCCACAACATGCGAAGGAATGGTCACCGCGCTTAAAAAACTAATTGCTCGAAGTGAATATTGATACGGAACTGCGACTTTTGATCCAGCACCACTGCTGATTTCATGGAATCCATACGATTGACCGGGAGTCAAATAACCAACTGTACGATGACCATGATGATGTTTCACCGACAAGCGAGCTAAACCGTTACGAACGAAGAAAACTGAATTGGGATAGTGTCCCTCTTCGAAGATAATCGGTTCGTTTGCGAACTCATTCTCAACGCCCTGCTGTGCCAGGTCTTTGAATGGTTTTGGAGAGTCGTACTCTCCGTAAGTCTGAAATTCGACACTGTCGACAAGTTTATTGATTTTGTCATCTGACAGGTTCCGAAACATCGGCGTGTGGCTGAGGAAGTCTACCAGAGCATGTTCACGAAATGCGGTCTCAACCTCGCCAGCAATGACTCGCTGCTTGTCAAACCGCATTAAATCACGGAGCCCCTGCCAGCGGACCTCTAACAGTTCAGCTGAACCTGAGGCGAACACTGTCGCTGTTCGCGGGGTTCTCCCTAATGCAGACAATTCTCCAAACCACTGCCCCGGTGCAATCGACGTTGTTTGAAACTGGTCCAAGACATTCGGAATGTCTTGAAGGAAAATTCGAGGTTGGGATCGATCGCTTCGCTTACCGATTCGTTGATCGGTATCATCCGGGAGATTGCGAGTCTCTGGTGCGGCTGGTGAAGTCCAGAGTTGTGCGATCGATTCGAAGAGAGTACGTCGCTTCGGTTCATTACGTCCCAGCATTGCGGGGGGGATCGATGACTCAGTAGAACCAACCTCTGCATGGACTTCTCCTGAGAGAACAAGAAACGCCGAATGTCCCCAGTCGCCTCGTCGCACGATGAGGTCACCTTCGTCATATTGAATTCGACGGGTGTCGTTCTTAAGGATGTCTCTAAGAGAAAGTGATTTCCTGAAATCATCTGCATTCAACTTATTAAACGGAGAGATACCAAGAAGCTGATCGACCTCCGCATCACTGACTGCTTGAGACGGAGTTGACTCCATTGAAAATGGATTCAACCAGCGTTTTGGACGAGGGATTGGGACTGTATTGGGCATGACAATATTCGCTGTTGGAAATTTTACTTGCCTAAATGCTTCTCTTTAAACTGTTGCGAATAGTGTGGTGGCAGTGCTTTGATCAATGGGTCTAACCCAGGCAGCTGCGAGCCATCATTCTCTTTAATAAACGCTTTCGTATGTTCAGAAATTTTCTTGGCAGTCGATGAAAAGGTCTCTTTGTCTGTTGGTTGGGGAACAAAAAGAATGCCCATCAGCGGACCGACAATCCCTGCCGCTGATTGAGTTTGCGGGGTGGGGGCCATGGCATTTGCCTGGGCAAGTTTGCCATTTCCGACTGCAACTAATCCACCAACTTGTGGAATGTATGCCGAATTTGAAGCGATGGCTCTTCGTTCAAGTGCGGTTTCAATTTGTACCATTCCACCAACGACAAACTTCATTCGATTTCTTTGTTCAGCCGTTTTCTGATGGGCTTCCATCCACAGGCTCGGGGCGTCGGCATTCTTATCCGGATCCATGAAGAAGTTATGCTTGACTTCGCCATTCAACCAGGATGTCAACTCAAAGGCACTTGCAGCTTTGTGTCCCGCAGCGACAAGTTTTTCATCATCGACGATGTGACAATTCATACAATTTTTCGCCAAGTCATGAAGCATGTCTGGTCGAATCATTCCCGCATCGTGGGTTGATTTCATACGTGCGAGTCGATGTTCAGGAGTCTCTTGCAGTCTCTCTTCTCTGAGTGTTTTGAGATCGGAGAATTTATGCCCCTCGAAGTATTCCGCATGTGGCTTCAACCAATCTTTCGCGCCGCCGTGGCAAGACTCACACGAAACTCCAGAAATCAACTTAACGACGCCACTCGATTCAGATTTCGTTCCATGACAATCTGCACAAGTTGAGGTTGTTTTTAGAGTCGCTTGAGAGATCCCCAGTGCATCAGCGTACTTCTTCGAATTCCCAGTGTATTCGAGGCGATTAAGCGAGAGGGCGTGTGTTGTCTTATGCCAGTGAGTGGTCTCCGACGGATGACACTGCTTGCAGTTTGCCTGCTCAGTTCCAAGGACTTTGCTGGTATCAAAATCTAAATCTTGTCCTGAGCTTGAATCGATTATGAAAAAGCAACTCAAAGCGAATGCTAAAAGTGCCGGAGTCGATGTATGTTTTGAGGTCTCACGCATTGGACCATCCTGTAAATTACGAAGGAAAAATTTGTTACTTATCTTCAGCTGGAACAAGATACTTGTCTTTGAATTGCTGCGAGAAGTGCGGAGGAGTTGCACTGATCAGTGCATCGAGTGCCGATAAGTTTTCGCCAGTCTGTTTCTCTGCGAACTGTTTAGCATATCCAGCAATTTTGTCCGCAGCAGCATTGTATGTTTCGGCGTCATTCGGGAGTGGTGCGAAGAGTGTTCCCATCAGCGGCAATACGATCATGGTCACCGCTAAAACTTCTTCTGTTGGTGCGACCCCATTGACTTGCATTAACTTCCCGTTCGCTGCGGCGATCATGCCACCAATTTGTGGG
>JABJMI010000910.1 GCA_018659505.1 Planctomicrobium sp. | reverse complement strand
ATCGCCGACCAATCGACACCAGCAGTCAACCATTGCAAGGCTTTGAACAAATCGGCAGAATTGAATCGTACGCCTCGTGCGTATTGGTCTTGATGCGACATTCCCGATTCCTTTCGGGTCAGTGTTGAAAAAATTGGGAGTGGGTGTTCTTTCGCTTCGTAACAAAAGAATCACCATAAACCCAATTCGCATCAAGACTTCTTTCAATTCAAAACATACGGTTAACGGCGTTGGGTGCCAGAGTTATTGTTGGAAGTTGTGTTCTGTTGAGATGAAGAAAGGTGGCGTATCCTGCTGAGTTATTGACGCTTAGCAGCCCGGAATGGGCAAAGGAGTACGCCGTGAGTCAGAGTAAGACAACGACTGTTCAATCACCAGTCAGCGAGGAATCTTCTCAGGAGAATGTTGATCCAGAAGTGTTGGCATTTCGAGCGAACTTTGAGTCTCAGAGTCCGCTCGATGAGATCATTCGCGAAGGAGCCAGGCGGATGCTGCAGGCAGCGATCAATGCTGAAGTCGAAGGGTTTATCGCAACTCATTCTGACCGTCGCGATGAACATGGTCGACGAGTGGTCGTCCGCAACGGTCATTTGCCTTCCCGAGAGATCATGACTGGAGCTGGCCCTTTGGAAGTTCAGCAACCCCGTGTGCGTGACAATTCCGTAGAGAAGGAAAACCGAGTCTTCTTCTCTCCCAACGTGCTGCCACCGTATCTCAAGAGAACCAAAGCGATTGAAGAGTTGATCCCGTGGCTGTACCTGAAAGGTGTTTCGACGGGAGATTTCGCAAAGGCGCTCCAGGCACTGGTCGGTGAACAGGCCAAAGGATTCAGCGCCAATGTGATCGTCAAACTGAAGGAGAAATGGAGTGGCGAATACGAGGAATGGAAAAAGCGTGACCTCTCTGGAAAACAGTACGTTTACATCTGGGCGGATGGAATTCACGTGAAGGTTCGCCTGGAAGACGACGCGAATAAGAAGCAATGCATGCTGGTTGTGATCGGTGCGACTGCTGATGGCAAGAAAGAATTACTGGCCTTGCAGGATGGCTATCGTGAAAGCGAACAAAGTTGGAGTGAACTGCTCTTGGACCTGACACGTCACGGACTGGAGATTTCACCGAAGCTGGCAATCGCTGACGGAGCCCTCGGTTTCTGGGCTGCGTTGAGAAAGATTTCTCCTGAAACCAAAGAACAACGCTGTTGGGTTCACAAGACTGCGAACATCCTCAACAAGATGCCGAAGAGTGTACAGCCCAGAGCCAAGGGGGACATTCACGAAATCTGGCAAGCAGAGACACGCGAAGATGCCGACACCGCCTTCGATCACTTCCTGAAGAAATACGAAGCCAAATACCCGAAAGCGTGCGAATGCTTGAAGAAGGATCGGGATGTGCTGCTTACATTCTATGATTTCCCAGCGGAACATTGGGCACATTTGCGAACAACGAATCCAATTGAATCCACCTTTGCCACGATTCGTCTCAGGCACAAACGGACCAAAGGGAGCGGAACGCGACGAACCAGCTTGGCGATGATGTTCAAACTCGCCGAGTCGGCCGCGAAGAAATGGAGACGCCTACGAGGCTACGAACAAATCAGCCACGTCGTCGAAGGAAGGTCCTTCAAAGACGGAATCATGCAGGAAATTCACGCCGCCTGAAAATTCCCACAACACAACAATTGCGAATATCTCTGGGTGCCATGCAGAACTCTTGCAGATGTATGGCCTCGCCGTCAGCTCCAAACGGTGCTACCGATGTGGAACGGATGTCATCACTGATGAACCGAGGGATTCTGTTTAATTTCGTCAGAAACGGTCGAGTGGCACGATGCGCGAGCAAGTGAATCGTATTACGCGTTCACTTGCTCGCACACTGGCAACCTCGCAAAAAGCAGGAAGAAAATCATCTAAAACAGAGTTCGCAGAGAAAAAACTCTGCGGCTCTGCGTGATTCCTACTTTTTTAATAATTCAGCAGACCAAACCCTGACTTGCTACTCACAAATGGAATGCAAGTTCTACTTTTATTCTGTTTGTCTTACTTTATCTGCTCCCTCGGGGTGTTCTTCCAGAAGAAGAAGTCGTGGGGACGACTTTTGAGACTCCGATTGTTTGTCCGCTTGTCTTGCCTGGTTGAGATCCACCGAGTGGTTTCTGGACGAATTTTGGCAGTACAACTTTTTTATAAAACCCATAGGCGGGTTGCTTGGATTTTTCCCTTAGGACGTCGCCTAGATTCTCTCCTCGATTGAGCGAGACGAAGTGCGGAATGTTTGTCCCGGAGGATTGCCAGATCGCTGCACCTTCATAGATGAGTTCCAGATTGGTGCGATAAATTTGCACGGTGTAAGTTCCTGAGCTGATGTAATTCATCTCTTCTGACTTTGGACCGGAAACCGAGGCTTTGACTGTCACTGCGGCATTATTGTCGATCTCGATATCCATCTCTGCCAGTTTTGCTCGTATACTCGCTTCCACTTCAGCGCGATGAGAACCGTTAATGCCAGCGACATCCAACTTCACCTTT
>JABJMI010000847.1 GCA_018659505.1 Planctomicrobium sp. | reverse complement strand
TGCGAAGAGTTCGTCGGTCCAAATACTAACCAATAAGAACAAATTGCCAGCGAATGAAATTGTCTCCACCAACTTCTCGTACAATGAGTATCAGGCAGCGGTTCAAAAGGTCGTCGACTACATTTACGAAGGAGACGTCTTTCAGGCGAATCTTTCGCAGCGATTCATCGCTGATTCATGTGCCAATCCATTAGACGTTTATAGAGCACTTCGTCAACACAACCCTGCCCCGTTCGCAGGCTTGATCAAGTTTGCAGACTGGGCTGTACATTCATCTTCTCCCGAACGATTCGTTCAAAAGGCTGGAGATCAAGTCTGGACACGTCCCATCAAAGGGACGCGACAACGACGACCGGTTCCAGAAGCAGACCTGTATACACGAGACGAACTGCGAGAAAGCCAAAAGGATCAAGCCGAGAATGTGATGATCGTCGACCTGTTACGAAATGATCTTTCCCGAGTCTGCCAGTCAGGGTTAATTCGCGTGCCTGAGTTATGCTCCATCGAAGCTTATGAAACGGTGACTCATCTCGTTTCGGAAGTAACAGGACAACTACAGCCAGAAACAACCTTCTGGGATGTTCTGCGAGCATCCTTCCCCGGCGGTTCAATCACAGGTGCTCCTAAGATTCGAGCCATGGAGATCATTACGGAACTAGAAAAAGTCGCCCGCGGTCCATACTGCGGCTCGATGTTCTATCTTGGCTTCGACGGTACCGCAGACAGCAACATTCTGATTCGAACAATCATCCAACGCGGCGATAAACTCGCCTTCCCTGCTGGCGGTGGCATCGTCTCTCAATCAAGTCCAAAAGCGGAATACGAAGAAACCCTGCACAAATCAGAAGGAATGCGAACAGCAATACGATCGTTTCATTAGGAATCCTGAAAGCACCTCAAGCATGGCACCATATTGAGGAACTATTAAAGAGTGACATGCAACGAATTGACTATGGACAAGCTGCTAAGTTACGGTGTGAAAATTCTTTTCATTAGATGCCCACATCTCTGTGATACTCAATGAGTACGAAGCTCTCCTCTCATAAACAAATCCACCGGTCAATTGAATGAAGTCATTGCTGATCTCCAAGGTCTTTCCCCCCGAAACAGGCGGAAGCGGTCGCTGGTTCTGGGAAATCTATCGCCGTCTACCTAAAGAAGAGTATGCGATCATCGCTGGCGATCACCCAAACGCAGCTGATTTCGATCAATCCCATGACCTACAACTGCATCGCATCCCGCTCACCTTTCCAGACTGGGGATACTTCAGCTGGAACGGGTATCAGCAGTACAAAAGTGCAGTTAAAGAAATAACAAATTGCCTACCACTGTCTGAGTTTAATTGCATCCATGCTGGATCATTACTTCCAGATGGCTGGGTTGCTCGCCTCTTAGCGAAGAAGTTTCAACTGCCGCTCATTGTTTATATGCACGGAGAAGAAACATGTTATGCAAACTCAAGTCGCCAGCTTCGTTGGATGAGCGAGAGAATTTTGAAGGATGCAGATTGCGTCGTAGCGAATAGTTTTAATACTGAAAGAATCCTTCGAGAGAATTGGTCGCTTCCTGCTGATAAAATCAATGTATTACATCCTGGTGTAGATTGCGAGCAATTAGTACCTGCTCAACGTGATGATCAAATTCGTGATCGCTACGGATGGAAAGGTCGAAAGGTCATTCTAACCGTTGGTCGTTTACAGGAGAGAAAAGGGCAAGACATTCTCATCCAAGCGTTGCCAACTCTTGTTCGATCATTTCCCGAAGTTATTTATGCGATTGTCGGCGATGGTGCCGATTTCGAGAGACTCAACCATCTCGTCCAAGAGTTGTCGCTTCAAGAGTATGTTCAGTTTTTTCGAGATTTCAATGACGAGCAGATTCGTGACTGCTATCAGCAATGCGATTTATTCGTACTTCCAAACCGTCAAGTCGGCGAGGACATTGAAGGTTTCGGAATGGTACTACTGGAAGCGCAAGCCTGTGGAAAAGGCGTTATCGCTGGTAACTCTGGTGGTACAAGCGAAACGATGAAAGTTGGAGAGACTGGCCATCTCGTCGATTGTGACACACCCGATGCGCTTTGCGAGCTCATCGTTTCATCTCTTCAAGATGAAGAAACCTTAAAAGCCATGGGGCAACAAGGAAGAGATTGGGTACTCGAAAAATTTGATTGGCACAAATTATCACTAGAAGCGAAATCTTTGTTTGAGCAAACTAGACGGCATTAATTACGTTACTCCACCAGCCCTTCTTGTTTCCGGTAGTAATAACAGCCGGGGCTGTTTATTTCGAAGACACGACAGGTTGAGGGGCGATCTTCATAGAAGCGGCAGCTTTCATTCTTTTCATCGAGCCAGACACAGGGTCCGTCGGTGGGGGTGATTCCTTCGGAACTCTGCTGGAGATACTCTTG
>JABJMI010000908.1 GCA_018659505.1 Planctomicrobium sp. | reverse complement strand
TTGCAGTACAAGTGGAAGTTATTCAACAGCAACCAGCGGAAATGGTGGAATCAATACCACCAATTATTGAACAGTCTGCGACTGCTGCCGTTGCTTTTGCGAATGATCCAAGACAAGAAGTCGGCACAGAGTTCTGTCCAGCTCCTTTTCCATCTCCTGCGATGATGCCCGCACCACAAGTGCCAGCGCCTTCACCTGCATTTGCTCAAAGCAATGTGTATCCTGCACCAGAGATGGTCGCTGACGAGTACATTCATGATGGCGGCGATTCAGGCACGAAAGTCTACTACAGCGATTTCACTAGATTTGGTCTCGATGTTGAAGATACCATCGCGGAATACGATGACGACGTAGGAGTCGCTCACGTCAAGGCGACAACCCGAGCAACAATATATGCTCCTAAGTTCGCAGCTGTGCGCTCCGCGACATTGCCGTATACAGATGTCAAAGTTGTGAAACTGGCAGGACATCAAGATCAAAGAACACTTGCAGGCGTCGATACGAAACTTGTCATCGACGAGAAGACTCATAACGATGAAGCACTAGGAATTCGTCTTCGCTCACGACCGAGCGGCGTGGAAGGTCGTACAGTTGACACTTCACTTCATCAAAACTTGGCAGCTCAACGTCATGTGAAGTTACTCAATGCTTACGAGGAGATTCGCTTCTTCCGCGAAGGTCAACTGTCTCGTCTAAATGTCGCCGTGGTTGGCGATTCCATCGCTGCCGCTTTGGACTGGAATGGCGACTTGGGAGTCAATATTTACGCCAACGATGTCGCAGGTCAAGAAGTTCAGGCTCGTATCACAGCACAAGATTACACAGCGGTCGAAGATCGCAGCACGCCTGGTGATTTAACGATTGTGAAAGTGGTCGACAAGAAAGTCGCCAAACCGGGTGAAGTTTTGACCTTCACCATTCGCTTCGACAATACAGGTGACCGACCACTTCGTAACATTCGCATCGTCGACAACTTGTCGCCACGCTTAGCGTATGTGGAAGCATCTGTTGATTCAGACTTAGACGGAAAACTCGACACCGAAGACAACGGTCGAGGCAGCCAAGTTCTGAGTTTCACATTCGACACCGAACTCAAAGGTCACACCGGCGGCTGGGTCTCGTTTAAGTGTCGAGTACGCTAAAAGACTGCTAAGTTTCTCTGGACACTTACATGCATAAACCTCCCATTGATCGCAGGCGATTACTGGGGAGTTTATGTTCTCGGGATGGAAATCTCTTCGTTCAAGTCCATTCGTTTCTCCACGTTGGATCGCCGTCCGCTGTGCAAGTTCACTGAAGAGTGAAAGCGAGATGCTGTGAGTCTTGTCACTGATCAGGGACAGCCGCGCAGAAGCGTTTCGCAGTCTTGCCCTCCACCCGAATTTGATTCGTGAGTGGTGGCAGAAGTTCGTATCTGAAAACAACGAACAAAAGGGTAATTGAGCACAGCTTGTCGCGGAGCGACATTTTCCGATAGCCCTGCGTTTCAACGCAGGGTCGCGATGCCCCTCTCATGCTGTCGCGGAGCGACAATCTGTGCTGATCGGTGATGGATAGTGACGACATCTGTTATTCTCAACAATCCACAAACCGTCACTCCGTGACGAAGGACACGGTATAGGAACTCTCTCCTTGGGTTAAAAACCCAAGGCTCTCTCAAGAAGTGCCTCTGGCACAAATTTTTTCATGAGATTCGTAATAATAGAATTAACGACTTGATGAACTCGAAATAAGCGTGAACGGTTACTAAAAGATATGTCCAGTATCCATAATCGTTGAATGAGATAACGTGAGAATGAAAACTTGTAAGACACGTGTTGAAGTGAGTTGCTGCCGAGAAAAAACGATCTATGAATAAGATGGAGGATTTGATGCCAAGAACTGTGATAGTAGGAATCTTTCTAACTGCGACATGTGCTCAAGCCCAATTACCAGCACTGCCTAGTGTCCAACATGAAGGAAAAGAGATATGGTTGGAGTTACATGCATCAAACGAGCAGTTCAACACAATAATATCTGGATCGATTATCGTTGAAGAATTTTCGCAATTGACAGTCAACCGCAAGGCGGCAAAAGACTGGCTAGCAACGGAAACTTTGCTAGATGCAGCTATTCATCAAAACAATGTAAACCGTATTATGTGGAAATCCACAAAAGCAAAAAACACAAAATTGAAAGAGCACCTCGTATTGTATTGCAAGGAAAAGAACTGCGATCTGTTTGTGCATCATCCTGTTTCGCTGATCAGAAGAGACTCTATTGGAGGTCACATTCACAAACTTGATTGGGCAGTGATGTCAAATCTGATGTTAGATAGAGTTCCTTAGCACTGGCAGGGAAAGTGGCACATTTTTTCTAACCTCATTCGATCGATTCGCCAGTAGTAACCAACACAATAAATTCGCTTTTTACAGATCGTTCAAACAACGGAAAACCGCACATCCTAATGTCACATTTCCAATTTCATCTTGACCATTCCGATGCAAACTCAAGTGGACGTATTGGTCGCTGGGAGACTCCGCATGGGACGGTTCAAACGCCTGCGTTTATGCCAGTGGGCACTCGTGGGGCGGTCAAGGGTGTTCTTCCGCAACAGCTGAAGGATGTTGGTTCGCAGATGATTCTGGCGAACACGTATCATCTTGCTTTGAGGCCGAATGAGAAGGTGGTTAAGGAACTGGGTGGGTTGCATCGCTTCATGAATTGGGATGGACCAATTCTCACAGATAGCGGTGGCTTTCAGGTTTTCAGTCTGGCAGAATTGCGGCAGCTCGATGATGATAAAGTTGTTTTTAAGTCTCACATTGATGGCAGCTTGCTAGAACTGACTCCCGCACGTGCCATGCAGATTCAGGAAGATTTGGGCGCCGACTGTATTATGTGTTTGGACGAATGCCCTCCGCATGATGCACCTGTTTCGAGATTGCAGGAAGCGGTTGATCGAACGACTCGCTGGGCGGCATTGTGCCGAGATTCACATCAGCGAAGCGATCAGGCATTGTTTGGGATTGTACAAGGCGGCACGAATCAGAAACTTCGCGAGCGGTCAGCGGAAGGACTCTTGCCACTCGACTTTCCAGGTTATGCTGTCGGTGGTTTGAGTGTCGGAGAATCTCCTGACGAGATGTATTCGACACTCGATTTTACCACACCGCTGCTGCCGGTCGAAAAGCCGCGTTATCTAATGGGGGTCGGCCGACCGATTGATATTATTGAAGGAGTTTTGAGAGGAGTAGATCTCTTTGATTGTGTAATGCCGACTAGAAACGCACGTAATTCAACTGCCTTTACCAGCCGGGGTAAAGTGAAGATGAAGAACTTAAAACATCAAACGGACACCGCACCACTCGACCCCGAATGCGATTGCGAAGCCTGTACCGGTTACACTCGCGGATTCTTACGACACATGTTTATGGTCGGCGAAATGCTGGGACCGATGCTTCTCTCGATTCATAATCTGGCGTTCTATCAAAAGGTGGTACGAGAACTTCGAGAAGCGATTCAAAACAATGTGGGCTGGGCGTATCGTGATGAGTATCTCGCGAAGACGAACTCTAACAAAACTAAGTGAAAGAAGTTCTGGAATAATTCTAAGGAATTGAGTCGATCTTCGAAGGAAGACTACGGTGGAAGGTAGACATTTCCTGAATCGATCACAGCTTGCTGACTTTTAATAACCACGAAACACACAAATTACACGAAAAATTGCAACGACTGGCCGGTTGAATTAAGAGGATGATCCTACGTAACTCATCCCGAAAATTTGGACAGGATTGACATGATGAACAGGATGGATCACGGAATTGGCGAGTTGAATTCATTTGGTTTTTATACTGAAATGAATTCGAGACAGGTGAGACAATCTTCTTGTTGTCAGACTGGAACGTGCTCATCTTATCCTGTAAATCATGTTCATCCTGTCTGTTTTTTGTGGTTAAGAGACGGCTAAAAGACTGTCGAACCTTTCGGTTCGTGAACGGTTACAAGAGTTCCTTCGAAACAAATTTCAGGTGCGAATCATGATTAGGACTTATAAAAATCTACGTCAATTGGTGGCTGCATTGTTGTTGCTTGGAGTTTCACAAATTGTGAATGCCCAAGACTCAACACCTGAGCACAATACAGAACTCATCTTTCAGCTCGATCAGGAGGCCGCTGCCGATCGTGGATTGAAAATCAACTCTCAGCTCTTAAAGCGAGTTGCGAAGCAGGCGCAAGTGAGGGTCGATCTGGTTTTATCACAAGAGAAGATTACCTCAGATGTCGTTGTCGAATCAGAACGAATTGTTGTGTAGCTTCCAAGTGAAGTCACTCAAGCACAATTCACCAAAGTGAAATCATCTTTACTGAATTCAGCCTGGGTTGAGTTTGCACTTTTAGCGAATGAAGTCCGTCACGCAAAGTTGATTGAGCTTTCGAAACAACCTGAGAACTCAAAGAGTCATCGCGTCTATCGCAAAGGTCAACTTGTCGGTCTGTGGTGTCCAGTCGCTTTAGATAGCAGAGAAAAGCCTAAAATTGAACCAAGTGATCAAGTCGCCACAAGAGAGGGACCGAATGGGAAGAAATCGCCATTAGAGTATTTAGTCGTCGTCGATTCAGTACCTGGATTGCGTTTGACGAGTCGTTACTTCGAAACGGTTAAAAAGCAAAAGTCGGAGCACGGATTGTTGTTGAGTTTCAAACTTAACAGACAAGGCGGGACTCTGATGAAAGATGTGACTTCGAAGAACCTCCCGGTAGCGAATCGCCCGCAACAAGCCGCTCTTGGAATCGAAGATGGGGCACAAGAAGCGGTTCCAGAATTAGCAGGAGAGGAAGCGAAAGAGGAAGCGGGTTATAGAGCGCGTCTGGCGATTATTTTCGATGGGCAGATTCACATGGCTCCAATGATCAATGGAGTCATTTCTACTTCGGGCGTTGTTGATGGGAACTTCACCGATGAAGAACTTGATGGCCTTGTTGAGTCGCTGAACCTTGCTCCGATTGAAGTCCCGCTGATTCTGATCGAAGAACGAAAGTGATGAATTGAAGCCCATTCGAAACAGATAACGATCTATGTTTGAAAAATGAACAGAAGGTCGCGGAGAGAGCAGAGACTTCAAAAGCTTTTATGATCAGTACTACGAAAAATTCTCTGCTCTCTCTGTTTCCTCATGTTCAATCATTTTCTTTGAACGGCTACAAATATTCCTTCTTGTAATCGTTAAAGTGACACTGCACAATCGATATCGTCATCTGTTACGATGCAATAGCTCTCATGTGAATACGGTATTTCATGGAGCAGAAAAGTATGTGTTGAACTCGATATTGTGATTGGGCGACAAATGAAAACCCTTTTCAATTTAGCTTGCGTGTTGTTCTGTCTAGCGCAGTTCTTCTCGTTGAACTCTTCATACGCTGAAGACGTTGATCTGTCTGGGAATAAAGAAAACTTCCATCTATATTTGCTCGTTGGTCAATCGAATATGGCTGGACGAGGCAAGGTGACGAAACAGGATCAGGAACCGAATCCGCGAGTTTTGATGCTCAACAAACAGCAAGAATGGGTTCCGGCGGCTGATCCGTTGCACTTCGATAAACCGAGAATTGCAGGAGTCGGTATTGGCAAGACTTTCGGCATCGAAATGGCGAAGGACAATCCAGATGCAACAATTGGTCTCATTCCTTGTGGAGTAGGTGGATCACCGATCTCCAGTTGGCAACCCGGCGAATTCTATAAACCAACAAAAAGCCATCCTTGGGACGATGCCATTTCTCGGGCGAAAGTGGCACTAGAGAAAGGAACACTCAAAGGAATCCTCTGGCATCAAGGAGAGTCTGACTCGAAGCCGGGGCTCGCTGAAATCCATGAAGAAGAACTTCATGATTTAATTGCTCGTTTTCGCAAAGAATTGAATGCTCCAGACGTTCCATTTATCGCAGGTCAAATGGGGCAATTTACAGAACGACCTTGGAACGATTCAAAACGATTGGTTGATTCCGTTCATCGAAATCTCCCACAGAATGTGATGAATACAGCTTTCGTTTCCTCGGATGGATTGCAGCACAAAGGTGATGACGTTCACTTTGATGCGGACTCATATCGTGAACTTGGTCGACGCTATGCCGATGCATTTCGCCGTTTGATTCGCGGAGTTGATCCTACGGTCAGCCAGATGCCGTTTCGCATTGAACGAATCATTCCATTCCAGGGATTCGATGGGAAAATGTGTTGGGTTCATGCTCGGGCAGGGGCAATTCCATCGCACAGCGCAGGGAATGTCAGCGATGAACCGATGATCGTGATGACCACTCAAAAACTTCAACTCAGCGGGTCCGATGTTTTCTATGCACTGCATTCAACTTCGAAATTCAAGGGAGTTCTAAAATGGCCGGAATTAGCTGAACAGGAGGTTTTTCAACGCCAGCAAATAAAAGACTCTCTCGAAATGACCGTTTGCGACTTCTCCCCGATGTGGCACGCTGCATCTGGGAAATTGCTTGGAACAGGGCAAACAGTTGTCTACGAAAATAACAAAGTGAAACATGTTCGTCCGCGAGCGACAGCCTACTCAGTCTATGATCCACAGAATCATCGGTGGAATGCCTGGCGAACCCTTGAACTTCCCGACGTGCCAAAATTCAAAAATGCAGGTTCCGGTTCAGTGCAGCGAGTCGACTTGCCCAACGGAGAAATCCTCCTCCCTATCTATTTCAAGGAGATTGGGAAGACTCAATACAGTACCACTGTGCTTCGCTGTCAGTTTGATGGTAAGCATCTCAAGTACCTGAAACACGGCAGCGAGTTGACCGTGCCTGTCAAACGCGGACTTTATGAACCGTCAGTCGTTCAATCCGAAGACCGATTTTATTTAACGATGCGGAATGATGATAGAGGTTACGTTTCTGTCAGCTCAGACGGTTTGAACTATTCGGAGCCGAAAGAATGGAAGTTTGATGATGGAAAAGAACTCGGCAACTACAACACCCAACAACATTGGGTTAGCCATAGCAGTGGACTGTACTTAGTCTATACCCGGAAGGGGGCAGACAACGATCATGTATTCCGGCATCGTGCTCCGTTGTTTATTGCGAAAGTGAATCCTGAAACATTGCAAGTGATTCGAGCAACTGAACGAGTGCTGGTTCCGGAGAAAGGAGCGCGCCTCGGAAATTTTGGAGTCACACAAGTTAGTGCAGATGAGACTTGGGTGACCGTCACCGAATGGATGCAACCAGTAGGCGTTGAAAAACGTGGCAGCAACAATCGAATCTGGGTCGCCAAGTTACTGTGGGATGAGAGCGAGTGATTATTGAAGGTCTTTGTACCACACAAAATAAAGATGGAGTTGTCAACATCGCACCGATGGGACCAATTGTAAACGAAGATCTCACTTCGTTTTTCTTCCGCCCATTTCAATCGTCGACAACGTTTCAGAACTTGAAAGAAACCGGGTGCGGAGTTTTTCACGTCACCGATGACGTCGGTTTGATCGCGAGAGCAGCGATTGGCAAACTCGAATCGCTACCAGAGTTGCTGCCTGCAAAGGAAATCGACGGGCATGTTATCGCCTCTGCTTGTCGCTGGTATGAATTTCAGGTTGAGTCGATAGATGAATCTTCTCAGCGATCGGAGATCACGACAAATTTACAGCATGTTGGTCACCTCAGAGATTACTGGGGGCAAAACAGAGCCAGGAATGTGATTCTGGAAGCTGCCATACTGTGTACTCGTCTTCACATCTTAGATGCAGATGAAGTATCAAGGCAGTTTGAAGGATTTGAAATCATTGTCGAAAAGACAGCGAGCCCAACCGACGCCGAGACTTTCCAACTATTGAAGAGTTACGTTTCTTCGTATTCGAAATAATCGTAGACGTTGTATCGATTTCGAGCTAATTTCGATATGTTTCGCGGTTCGTATTCAATTTCTATCCGTTTGCCCCACACTTTTAGTGTGGGACAATAATCATTGATTCTAAATTAGACGTATTTTGGTTTCATAATGTCTAAAGTTCGCACAAGATTCGCCCCGTCTCCGACTGGTTACATGCACATTGGCGGCATGAGAACAGCGTTGTTTAACTGGCTCTGGGCGCGACACAACGGTGGTGAATTCATCCTGCGAATTGATGACACCGATCAAGCACGCAATATGGAGGAAGCACTCGCTCCCATTCTTGATGCGTTCCGCTGGCTTGGGCTCGATTGGGATGAAGGTCCAGAAGTCGGTGGCGATCATGGTCCTTATTTCCAATCGCAAAGAGCCGATCTCTATACGACGGCATGTGAGAAATTGCTCGCTGAGGGAAAGGCGTATAAAGATTACGATCCGCCCGCTTTAACTCAGCAAGATCGAGAAGCTGCTGAGAAAGAGAAGCGACCGTTTCTCAATATCCGTCGTTCATTAGAACTGACAGGCGAAGAGAAGCAGGCACATGAAACAGATGAGACCCCTTACGTCATTCGCTTTTTGGTTGATCGAGACCAGAAGGTCAGCATCGATGATATTGTACGCGGTCACGTGGAGTGGGACTGCGGGCTGATTCCTGATCCAGTCATTATGAGAGGAAACGGTTCACCGCTCTATAATTTCGCAACTGTCGTCGATGACGCTCACCTGGAGATCAGCCATGTTATTCGAGCGGAAGAACATCTCACCAACACGGCTGTGCAGGTCATGTTGTTTGAGGCATTAGGTCACGAACTTCCTCAGTTCGCACATATTCCATTCGTCGCTGCCCCGGGGACGAAAGAGAAGCTGAGTAAGCGCGAAAAGAAGATCGATAAGTACCGTAAGAGCCCCCAGTTCAAGAAGCTCTTCGATATCGCAGATGAAGTCCTTCCGAAGATTGGACTGGGCAATTCGGAGACTCTCAATCCAGTGATGGTCTCCTACTATGACGCTGTCGGTTTCTTGCCAGATGCGATCTTCAATGGACTTTCTCGTCTTGGTTGGTCTTATGATGATAAGACCGAGAACATGTCGAGGGAATTCATCATCGAGAACTTTTCACTCGACCGTGTTGTAAAATCATCTGCTGGTCTCGATCCCGATAAGTTGCTCTCTTACCAGGAACACTGGATGGGGCAACTTGCGATTGATGACAAGGTCGCTCAATGTCTGCCTTACTTGAGAAAAGCTGGTCTGATTGAAGAGTCGGTCAGTGCAGAGGTTCAGGCAAAGGTTCGAACTCTCATCACAGCTTTGGACGACCGAATTAAACTTTTCAGCGATATCCTTGCTTACGATGAATACTTCGTCGCTGATGAAGAAATGACTTTTGATGAGAAGGCATTCAAGAAACGCATCGTCAAGCCAGAACGAGCTACTGAATTGTTAGCAAAATATCGTGACCATTTGTCGCAGCAAGACGATTTCTCTGCCAGCTATCTGGAGAATGATTTCAAGCAATGGCTCGAAGCAAATGAATTAGGCTTCGGTGATATCATTCATGCTCTTAGGGTTGCTACAACAGGGAAACCAGCCGGTCCGGGCATGTTTGAATGCTTAGAACTATTGG
>JABJMI010000625.1 GCA_018659505.1 Planctomicrobium sp. | reverse complement strand
GCGTTGTCGTTTCTGGAGCTGGGTATGTGAAAATCCTGGTCGATAACGATCAAGATGGGAAAGCGGACGAAGCGAAAGTCTTCGTAAATGGACCGAAATCGGGGGCACAGGGAATGTATTTCGCTGGTCCCGATTTGCTTTGTGCGGGCGATGGTGGTCTGATCCGCTACAAAGATCGGAATTCCGATGACGTCGCTGATGGTCCTCCCGATACCTTCTGGAAAACGAAAACCGGCGGAGAGCACGATCTACACGCGATGCGAAAAGGCCCAGATGGTTGGTGGTATGCCATCGCAGGCAACTACGCAGGAATCACTGATAAATACATCACTTTGGAAACCTCTCCTGTTAAGAAACCATTGGCAGGAACGATTCTAAGATTCAAACCGGACCTCTCCGGTAGTGAAATATATGCCCATGGGTTCCGAAACGCCTATGATTTCGACTTTGGTCATGTGGGAGATATCTTCAGTTTCGACAGCGATGGAGAACGAGACATCAGTCTGCCGTGGTATCGACCGACGCGGGTTTATCATGTCTTGCCCGGTTCGCATCAAGGATGGCAAACTCGCAGTTGGAAACGCCCAGACTGGTTCTTCGATATGCCGCCTGTCGTCGGCGCCTTTGGTCGCGGATCACCGACAGGTGTCGAAACCTATCGACATACACAATTCCCTGAGAATTATCACGGAGCGCTCTTTGTTCTCGACTGGACGTACGGTCGCGTCATCGCCATGCCGATGCAGCAAGATGGAAGCACATGGAGCAGCGAGCCAATCGACTTTATGACCGCAATCGGTCAACACGGTTTCGCTCCGACTGACGTGGCGGTCGGCATCAATGGAGAACTGTATGTGAGTGTCGGAGGTCGCGGAACACGCGGTGGAGTTTATCGTATTCAAGCGACAACTCCATCTAATGCTCACCCTCAAACAACTTTTGGAAGTTCTGTGGCTCTCTCACGTGCTGAGAAAGTGCAGCGATGTTTACAAGCTCCACAACCTCTCAGCAGTTGGTCAAGGCGCGTGTGGGAACCATTGGTTGAAGAACTCACGAGTGAGCCATTCATCAATGCTGCGATGGATCGAAGTCTCACGACGAATGAAAGAGTTCGTGCCATAGAAATCCTCACAGAGAAATTCGGTGGTCTGGATGGTGACTTAGTTTATGGAATCGCAGCCGATTCTGATCCTGTTGTGCGTGCCCGAGTTGCATGGTCACTTGGACGATCCGATCCAGCCGAACCCGGTTTCCGTGATCTTGCTCAATTCTTGAAGGATAAACACCCCCTGGTTGTACGCTCTGCGATGGAGGCATTGATCAGTGCAAAACCTAAAGTTCTCAAGGACTATGTCGATTCAATCGGAGCCGTTCTCGGAAATGAAGATAAGTTCGTTCGTCAGTCGGCAATGAGACTGCTCATCAATATGGATAATCAGACATTCCGCGATGTGGCTGCTGTCGGTTTTAAAACTGGTTGGAATGCTTCCATTCCAGTCGCAGCGGCGTATGCAGTCAAAGTCGGGGACATACAGATCTACTCACTCGACATTGCGACACGGATCTTGAATTCTGATCGAGACAACAAACTCAAGCTGGAAGCAGTCCGTGTCTTGCAACTCGGGCTGGGCGACCTCGTACCAGACCAGGCTGACGTCGCAGCTGTCTACGACGGATATGCTTCGCCCGCTCCACTTGGCGACCACCCAGAAGTGGTTCAGTTTGTTGCGGACGCAATGGAGAAGTTGTATCCCTCGGGGGATGAACTTCTTGATCGCGAGTACGAAAGAGTCCTTTCAATGATTCAGTCCGCGTCTCCAAAGCTTCTTCAGGCGGTGCTTCAAAAACTCACTGAGGAATCTCATCCAGTCGAGGACATCCACTTGCTGATTGTCGCTTCACGAATGTCAGCCGAACGGTCTCCCGAACAGACAGCGACCATTGCCCGCGCATTAGTGAATCTGGAGTCGAAAATTGCAACACGCAACCTGCGACAAGACAGCAACTGGGCAGACCGCACACTGGAAATGTACTTAGTCTTGGCTGAGAAAGATGCCGCCTTACCGCTTGCGATTCTCAACACTCCCGGTTTTGGAGCTCCCGGGCATGTCCAATTTATTAGCACATTTCCTCCAGAGAGCTTCGATGATGCAATTAGAGCCTTCTCAAAGCAGATACGTTCGAACCCTGACTATGAATGGAGTTCCGACGTCATCTTGTTGCTCGCCGAGTCATTAGAAGCAGCAGATCAAGAACTGTTGCGAGAGAAATTTGATGATTTCGCGATGAGAAATTCCGTGATCATTGCATTAGCAAGTGATCCACAAGAAGCAGATCGGAAATACTTTTACAAAGCGCTCGACACTGCGACCCTTGAAACAATTCAGCAGTGTATTTCCGCCCTGGGATTGCTGCCTCCTTCCGAAGATGCTGAGGAGAATGTTGCTCTTGTCTACGCCCTACGACGCATGGGGAACAAGGAAGAAGAACTGCGAGTTCGCGATCAAATTGTCGAGATGCTTCGTCGTAATATGAAGACTCAATTTGGCTACACTTTCGGGAAAGCAGGCTCGCTTCAAAAAGAAGTCATCGATCAATGGACCGAAACCGTCCGCGAGAAATTTCCGGAGAGCTTCGTTGCTCAATCCGGAACAGAAGAGACCGGCATTGATGACCTGAAGACAAGACTGGCAGCCATTGATTGGTCCCAAGGAGACGAAGCTGCGGGGCAGTCCCTCTTCAAGAAACGTGCTTGCGCTCAGTGCCATGGCGGTCGCAGTGCATTAGGTCCAGACTTGAGTGGTGTCGCTGGAAGATTCTCTCAAGAGGATTTGTTCACTGCGATTGTCTTCCCAAACCGAGACGTTTCCCCTCGTTACCAAACGACTCAAATTGTGACCAAAAATGGGCAAATCCGCTCAGGTCTGATCGTGTACGAATCGGTCGATGGTCTCGTTCTTCGAGATTCCAACAACCAGACATACCGCATCGAAGCAGATGATATCGAAGTCAAGCGGAGAAGAAATCAATCGCTGATGCCGGCTGGTCTCCTCAAGGATCTTACCGACGCCGATCTGGCAAATTTGTACGCCTACATGAGAAGCCTAAGTAATCGACAAACTGCGAACGCTGCGAAGCGCTGAATCGTGTGCTCCTAATTCCTATTTCCCAACTCCTAATTCCTATCTTTCATGTCATTGAAATCATTCGAGCAACTCTATGCTGCGGTCGATCAACTCGAAACTCCCGTTCCAGTGGCTGCTGCGGGCGGGGCAGATACCACTGTGATTCAAGCTCTCGACCTAGCACGTAGAAAAGGCTGGGTCTCTCCGATCTTGACCGGGGATATTCAGGAAATTGAAGAGCGCGCGAAGTTGCTGGAGATTGATCTCTCACATTTTCAGCTTATCCAAGAAGAACCCGACTCCGCAGCGATGGCAGTCAAAGAAGTTCGCGAAGGGCGAGCAAAACTGCTCATGAAAGGACAAATCTCGACTCCTTACTTGATGAAGGCGATACTGAATAAAGAAACTGGATTACGCACCGGTAAAGCCATCGGACAAATCGTTTTAATGGAGATCGCAAAAGACAGTCGAAGTTTTTTGCTCACCGATACGGGAGTCACTATCGAGCCGAATCTGCAACAGAAAACAGAATTGATTGAGAGTACAGTCGAAGTTGCCCGCAAGCTTGGCTGTCCTATTCCACGAATCGGCATTATGTCCGCAACAGAGAAAGTCACCGACTCACTCCCTGACACAAAGGACGCCGAGCAACTTGTTCAACAGGGAAATCAAGGTAAGTTTGGAGACTGCCTCATTCAAGGACCACTCTCTTTCGACCTTGCTTATGCAGTCGATGCGGGAGTCAAAAAAGGAATCGCGGGAGATGTCACCGGTGCAGCCGATGCGATGATTTTCCCAAACCTACTGGCAGCGAACCTGACCGTCAAAGGCATTATGTATACCGCCGATTGTCAATTCGGCGGAATCCTCTGTGGAACAACAAGCCCAGTCGTTTTCATGTCCCGAGCCGATTCCGTAAAAACAAGAATGAACTCATTGGCTTACGCACTGCAACTCATTTAGACGCTTTAGCGTAACTTTCTCTCAACTCTAAACCCTCAACTCTAAACTCTCCCAATGCGTGCCGTTGTCCAACGAGTTTCTTCCGCGAGTGTGACTGTCGATGAACAGATCGTCGGACAGATCGAAAAAGGCTTTGTCGTCCTGCTGGGAATCACAGGCAGCGATACCGAAGCTGATGTCAATTTCCTCGCCAATAAAATCATCGGACTGCGAGTCTTTGAAGACGCTGACGAGAAGATGAACTGTTCCATCGTTGATGTCGGTGGAAGCCTGCTGGTCATTAGTCAGTTCACCTTGTTCGGAGATTGCCGCAAAGGTCGCAGACCAAGTTTCAACGAAGCCGCTCGCCCAGAAAAAGCGAAGCCACTCTACGAAAGCTTCGTCTCAGAACTGCGAGCCCAGGGAGTCCCCACTGAAACCGGGACATTCCAGGCACACATGGACGTCGCACTCGTCAACGACGGACCAGTGACACTTCTGCTGGATAGTCAAAAGCTGTTTTGAAGCAAGAGTCGTATGGGGGAGGGCTTTTCGGAGATGCTGCCTAGATAGCAGAATCTGCTTTCTGCGAAGGAATGAACAGAGAGTGAATAACTATTTGTGAATCAGTATGACTTGCACCCAAAAAACTGATCCAATTTTCGGGGGCAGGTCACCGCCAAAGAGTGCAATAAGGTGTCCATTAAAGTGGTGTCTTCGAGGTCCGCTTCGCAAGGATCAACGATACATTCCTCTGACAGAGAGGCAAGATAGATTTCCCTGACTGGAGAGCGTTAACATACATTCAGAATGAAATAAGATTCTCGCAAATTCGCGTTGAAAGAAGTTGATCATGGAAATCGCAGTCGTTGGAGGTGGGATTGCAGGCACGACAGTTGCTTGGCAACTTGCGGTGCAAGGTCACCAAATCACTCTCTTCGAGCAGTCACCGGAGTGCGGACCAATCGGTGCGGGTATCCTTTTACAACCAAGCGGACAACAAGTTCTGCAAGAACTTGGGGTATTGGAATCGATCCGCAACGTCTCTCCACAGATCGATCGATTACACGCAAAGCATCGACTCGGTGGTACGCTGGTGAATCTGCCTTACGCGAAGGTCTCTCCAAATCTGTTTGGACTCGGAGTGCTGCGGAGGAATCTCTTCACGCTGCTGCTCCAACGATGTCGCAATTCCGGTGTCGACATTCGGTCAGGGCAGCAAATCAGTGAGTATCAGCAGTCGGAGACGAACGTCGAGTTGAGTAACTCTTCGGGTGAACCCCAAGGTCAATTCGAGTTGCTTATCGTCGCAGATGGCTCAAGATCGAAACTGCGCGAACATTCAGGGTTGACTCGATCAATTCGCGAATATCCCGATGCTGCGTTGTGGACAATTGGGAATTACACCGGCGATGGTAACACGTTGTTGCAAGTTGTCGGACGATGCGGACGATTGATCGGGATGTTGCCAGTCGGGGAAAATCGATGCAGTTTCTTTTGGGGACTGAAGAAAACAGAGGAAGCAAACGTCCGTTCCGCTGGCGTTGACCAATGGAAGCGTCAGGTTGCCGATTTCTATCCACCCGCAGCGGAAGCGGTTGAACACGTTGAGTCGATGGATGAACTCATTTTCGCCAGCTATCGAAGCGTGAAAATGAAACGAGTCACACAAGGTCGCGTAGCGTTCATTGGAGATGCAGCACATGCGACCAGTCCACACCTTGGTCAAGGATTGAACCTCGCTCTCGAAGATGCCCTGTGTCTCTCGCAACAGATTGCAAAGACAGAGGATTACAGAGTGGCACTCAAGAATTTCGAATCAAAGCGATCACCGACCACGAGCTATTATTCAACATTGACGGCAACTCTCACACCGTTCTTCCAGACACCCAACCGAATCCTGCAACTCGGTCGAGATGCCTCGTTACCGATCATGCCGCATTTACCTTACATCGGAAAACAAATGGTACTCACCATGGCAGGTCTCAAGACAGGTTGGTTTGGAGACAAGTCCTGACCATTCTCTCTCGGCTTGAAAATGAATTCATGTATGATTCCATCAATGATTGGGGTATAACAAAGTGGAATCTGTTACCACGATCACCTGATTTACACGGAAATCACATTGATGAATATTTTAAGAAAGTCATTCATTACTCTAGCTGTTGTTGTTTGTGCCGCTTTGCTCATGACTTCGACGTCGAATAAAGCGGTCAGCGCTGATGAAGAACTCAACATTAAGCAAATCATGAAGCAAGCCTTTAAGGGTGATCTGGTTCGCAAAGTCGGGACAGACAAAGCAACCGCAGAAGAAAAACAGCAACTACTAGAAATGTCGAAAGTGATGGCGGGGATGAAGCCTCCACAGGGGAGCTCAGAGAGTTGGTCAGAGAAGACAAATGCTCTCATCGCTGCCGTGGAAGCTTCGATTCAAGGAAAGCCAGAAGCGAGTACACTGCTGAAGAAAACAACCAATTGTGCAGCTTGTCACAAGGTCCACAAGCCTAAGTAGTGATGGACCAGTCATCGATTCAGTTGCAAGAGCGGTTGCTTACAAATTCGTATTCAGAGACGTTACGGAGACTCAAATGAAGCCTTTTCTCGTATTCAGCATGATGCTGCTGCTGACAACATCTTCATATGCACAGTCAAACCGAGATCAACGGCGAGATTTTGTTGAGTCGTTACTTCAGTCGTTAATCGAATCGCAAGTTGATCAGCGGAGGCCGAATCGTGGCAACCAAAATATCCCCATCAGTCAAGAATTAAATCAGGTTCGGACGATCGCGGGAACCCTCGCTGACCAGATGGGGCAACTGGTGATGATGTTACGTATCGAAGAGCGAAACATGCCGCAACTGCGACTTCTCTTGGCGCAAACAATCGAGTCACATGCGAAAGCACGAGTGCTCGTCAATCGAGCGAGTGTCTCGCGAAATCATAACGAAATCGTAAACGAGGTCATGGATTTCGATCAGGGCTGGCGGGTCGTGGCACATCGCCTTAAACAGGTTCCAGGTATGGGATGGAATGTGTTGCGAGCAGTCGACGAAATTACCGAACTCGATTCACAGGTTCGCCAAATTTTGCAGATTCAGCCTGCCTATGATCGTTCCAGTTTATTACGTCTCGCTTCTAATTTGTCGACAACAGTAGGGCATTTGAATCAGGAACTTCGCTACCAATTGCATCGAAATCCAAATCGAAATCAGATCTATACTCTCGGGTATCAACTCAAATCTGAAACTGATCAATATACGTTTGCTGTCAATCAGGGCAGTTATGATGCACTGGTCATAAAAACAAAGAGCCTGCAAAAATCATGGAAAGCCTTTTCCAATAGCATGCGAGACATTGAATCAGAACGCCTTCAGCGAGACATCTTGGAAGTAGAAGAAACAGTGCGTGAAATGTCTGAGCTGCTTAGTATTCCCGTCGAGATTGACCGGAATGTTGTGTTGCGACTCTCGCAGTCGATTGAGCATGAGTTTGACTTGTTTCTGGAAACCGTCACCTTGTTGCAACTCCTTGAAGTGGTGAGACCACAGGTATTGATTGCGAAGGCGGACGAATTCCACCACGCTGCGCACGATTTTGCACACGCGGTCGAAACAACTCAACAAATCGACGAAATCGCGTGGGACTTCCAGATTCTCGAAGTACAATGGAATGAATTTCAACGTCTCGCACAATCCCTGCCTCAGGCGACTGCTCAACGACACCTTCAGTTAATTCAACAATCATTGGACGTCCTGAAACACTCGCTCCACATGCAACCAGAATTGGATCGACGGGAACTTCTTACTCTCACAGCCTCAATCGATAACTTGGCGGATCAGTTGGCTGTCGATGGGGAGCGTTTTGTCGTTGGATCTGCAACTTATCAGCCCGCTTTTCGGAGTCAATTCAAGCAGCAACTGCATGAGTTTCACGAGGCTGCCCACCATCTCCACGATGCTTTCGTTCAATCCGAAACGGACAGACAAATCCAACAGGACGCGAAGCAGGTCATCAGCAGCTGGAACGCTGTGAAACAGTCAGTGAGTCAACTGAGACAACAAGAACAACAGCGACTCCTACAAACAATCGCTCAAATTGAACCCGGCTTGGTCAAACTTCAAGTTCTGTTTTACTGAGTTTTGTTACCTGACCTGCCAGAATTAGATGTCAATGCGTTTGACCGTTTCTATTGAGAATGCATCTCCTCATTGCTAATCGTTCGAGATGTACCGGTCAGAGAAAGATTATCCTGCTTATAACGGTCACAATCCAAACTTTCAAAAAAAAACAACGAAGTCGTCATCGTTATTTTCGATTGTTAAGTATGTGTGCAATGGTTACCGAAACACCGGTCCACTTATCAACCGTTATTACTCAACAACGTAAATATCAAGGGTCGACATTCGTTCCAGGTATTAACGTGTGGAGTTACTAAAGTTTTCTGCAGGAATTTTACATGGCTCTCGATCTAGCAGTGGTCCCCGTCGCTGGACTCGGCACACGACTCTTACCCGCAACAAAAAGCCAGCCGAAAGAAATGCTCCCTGTTGGACGTCGTCCGGTTGTGCAATACGTGGTGGAAGAGCTGAGAGAATCGGGAATCAAACGGATTCTATTTGTGACCGGTTACGGAAAATCATCCATCGAAGATTTCTTTGATGTGAACCAGCAACTGGTCAGTCATCTTCGCCACAGTGGAAAAGAGGAACAACTCGCGGAGTTGGCATTTGAGAGGAATCAGGTTCAATATGCCTACACCCGACAGCGAGAACAACTTGGACTGGGGCACGCTGTTTTGATCGGCGAACCCTTTGTTGGTAATCAGCCATTCGTCGTCGCATTAGGTGATTCGATTATCGGGATGCACGCGAAGTCTCGTATCGTGGAGCGAATGATAGAAGAATACGAGCGTAGTAACGCAGACGTTGTAGTGTGCTTTGAAGAATTGGAAAATAAAAACGAAGTCGTCAATTACGGGATCGCGCAACCCAAAGGGCAGATCACAGGCGACGTATTTGAACTGGAAAGTCTCGTTGAGAAACCATCCGTGGATGAAGCTCCAAGTAATCTGGCTGTCGCTGCACGATACGTCTTCAGCCCAGCGATTTTCTCGGAACTCGAAAAGACTGAACGAGGCAAAGGGGGAGAGATTCAACTGACCGATGCCATGTGTCAGGTTCTTAAAAAGGGTGGGAAAGGAATCGGGATTCGCTTACCGAAAGAGGAGCCTCGCTTCGATATCGGAAACTTCGAAAGCTACTTTCAGGCGTTCGTCGACTTTGCACTATCCGATCCGCAATTCGGAGAAGGACTCGAAATCTACCTCCGCAAGAAGTTGAGCATTGAACCGGGAGCAGAATGATGCAGATCATCCGCAAGCGTGCTTACGCCCGAGCTGGCTTTGTGGGGAACCCATCTGATGGGTACAACGGAAAGACAATTGCTTTCACGATTAAGCAGTTCTTTGCAGAAGTCACGCTCTACGAATGGCCGAAAGTGGAAATCGTCTGGTCCGATGATGACCAAAGTAGTTTTCGTTCGATTCAGGAACTTGTTGAAGACGTAGAACTTCATGGCTATTACGGCGGTGTTCGACTGATAAAAGCGACAATCAAACGCTTCTACGAATATTGCCAGGTCAAAGGTTTTCGACTCCACAAGCGGACCTTCTCAATACGGTATTCAACCTCAATCCCCAGAGCCGTTGGCATGGCTGGCTCTAGTGCAATCATCGTCGCCACACTGCGGGCATTGATTGAGTTCTATCAAGTCGATATCCCCAAACATGTGCAGCCATCTCTCGCACTCAGTGTCGAATCTCTGGAACTCGGCATCGCTGCCGGTCTGCAAGATCGCGTCGTTCAAATCTACGAAGGTCTTGTTGCAATGGACTTCGCCAAAGAGAAGATGACTCTCGAAGATGACCTCGAATGTGGTCAATACGAAAGCCTCGACACACAACAATTGCCTCCCGTCTATGTCGCCTACAGTACAGAAGTCGGCGAACCAACCTACGTTGTCCACAATCCGCTGCGAGCACGTTACAACTCTGGTGACCTCGATGTGGTGAATGCGATGAAGACGTTCGCAGATTTAACCGATCAAGCTCGCCAAGCCATCGCAGCTGGCGATTCACAAAAATTACACGAGGTGATCAACAAGAATTTTGACACCAGAGCCAGTATTTGCAACATCGCTGAGTCACAGCGAGCAATGATCAACGCTGCTCGAAAAGCGGGAGCCAGTGCGAAATTCGCAGGATCGGGCGGAGCGATTGTCGGGACTTATTCAGATGAAGCAATGTTTCAAAAGCTGAATATTGAACTCGCAGCGATCAATTGCAAAACGATTAAACCTGTTATTTAAAGTTATTCGGTAACATTCTATAAGCCATGTCATTATGTATCCCGTTGGTTTCTACGATACACTCTTTGTAGCGTCATAGTTGATTGAGCGGGAATGAGAAATGAACATTTTGTTCGTCGGGCACGACGCAAGTCGCACGGGTGCACCCATTTTATTGCTTCACTTAATTCAGTGGATCAAAGAAAATACGACTTTAAATTGCCAACTCCTGTTGGGTCGCGATGGCGAACTCAGAAGCGAGTTCGAAAAGCATGTCGAAACGACAATCATCGATCCTGTCGTTCTACGCAAAGAGAAACCTGGGTTCATCAGAAAGCTGAGAGGTGCAACAAATGCACAGCGGCTGAACGAAAGAATCACTCGGTACAATCCAGATCTCATCTACTGCAACACGCTTGCTGTCAGCCCTCTTTATGAATTCTTTCATGTTAATGATGTTCCGATACTGCTTCATGTGCATGAATTAAACCTGTTCCTGGAAGGATTTCCAGATCGAGAATCTGTTCCAATTCTTGTCAACAAAGCGGATCGGATGATTGTCGTTTCCAATGCCGTTAATCGATTTGTTAAGCAGACTTTTGATATTCCTGATGAAAAAATTGAATTGATTCATGGCTACATTCCATCGGAAATCCTTTCACTGAAAAATCGACAATCGCACGAAAATTCTATAACAAAAGATGAACTCGGAATCCCGCAGGATCATCAAGTTTTGGTCTGTTGTGGCACTCTTGATTGGCGAAAAGGTGCCGATCTCGCTGTTCAACTTCTGGCAAACTTAAAACGATCAGAAAGAAAGAATGTTCATCTCGTCTGGGTGGGAGGAGATCATGATGACGTCGTCGCAAAGAATCTAAAATTTGAAGCAAGACAAGCGGGAGTTGAAAAGAATCTTCATCTCGTCCCATCGACTAACATGCCTTTAAAATATCTTTCGATCGGCGAACTGTTCGTGTTACTTTCGAGAGAAGACCCTTATCCACTTGTTGTGCTCGAAGCAGCCGCGCTGGGGAAGCCAATCGTTTGTTTTGAAGGTTCAGGAGGAACACCTGAACTGATCGGAGATGATGCGGGGTTCACGGTTCCATTTCTCGACATCTCACAACTGAGTCTGAAAATCTGTGAGATTCTTGATTCACCTGAGAGAATGAACTCACTCGGAAAGAATGCGAGGCTGAAAGCCGAACAGCATGACATCAATACGATTGTTCCGAAAATCATCAACTTAATTACAGGTACGATTGAAACATACCAAAAACTGAAGGTGTGAGAACGAATCTCCTGCCAGGATCTGCTAGGGATATCTCACGAAAGATACTTCATCGCAATCGCCAGTGTGCCGAGTCCAACGTCTGAATACCCGACGCGAATAATTGACTCCGAAAGATTGTCGCCTTCTTCGGAGATTGCGTGAATCAGTTTAATCACGACATGATACGGCAGTGCTGTCTGACGGACGTATAATTCCAGTTGATCTCGCCAGATTCGATCGTATGTTTTCTCTGCGTAGCTAATGTACAGTTTCTGGAAGTACGGCAATAACCACTTGTTTCCTAACCAGCGTCCTACGAAAATGCCTCCGACAATTATCACAGCAAAACCGGTGACGTAAAGAGCCGAACTCAGTTGCCTAGTGAGAATGGCGTACGTCATACAGCAAAACGCGATCATCACTGCGGAGGCTGCAAAGCGAGTGACTTCATACATCCAGCCCAGCGATTGCCAGAACCAACCGATCCAGCTTTTCTTTGTTCTCAGCCCAATGGTCCGCATAAGATTCAGTATGGAGACGCTGCGCCGTTTGAGATTGGAACCGATTTCGACCTCTTCAATTCCAAACCGAGAAGCGATATCGGCATCGATCCATAACCAGCATTCAAAGAACGCTTCCATGGCAGGATCAAGTTCGACAGGAAACGCTTCCAAGACATCCCACTCTGCTGAAGCGATTTGAACCTGTAGATTGAGAAATGTCTTCTCAGCGCGAAAGTCTTCCAGTTCGCAATAGTCGAGAATCACTTGATCGAGAGCCGTGAAGAGTTCATTGCCGTCCAGAAACTCATTGCGAAGTTCCCGGTAAGTTCTCAGCGCCTGTAAGACTTCGAGTTCCGCTTCGGATTGCCCACTGAGTGCATCGTGGTGATCTTCGATGAAATGAAATGCTCGGTCCAACCAGGTGTTTGAAGATCGAAAGATCGCTTTCTTGAGGAAGTGCATATAGAAAGCGACCTGACCATTCACACGATAGTCTTTAAGTTTCGATTCGCATTGCTCCAGCAGTTTCGCCAGTTTGGGAAATTCCTCCGAGAGCAGAAGCTTGTCCCATAACGGTTCGGTCAACATATAGAAACGGTCATCGCTGATCACATTCGCGACCGATTTCACCAACACACGACACATCTTGCTGGAGAAGTCCTCCCGCAAAAGTTGATACAGAATTCGAAACAAGGCAGGGTCTTGTGGATGCTCTGAAACACCTTTCAGAATCCATTTCAGGAATGTTGTCTCTTCTCGATCCGCTTCGGTGTCAGAGAGGATTGCTATTGCGTAGTAATCGAATGGCGATTTCTGTTGCTTCTGTTTCAGTTCACTCAACAGCAACTGAGGCGACGATTCTTCCAGCCGTTCCCACAAACGTGGCTGAGGCGGTGGCTGCTTTTGGTACGAAGACTCGGAAGTTGAACCGCCCTCTCGACTCGCAGCAGTCGGTGCTTGCTCACCTTGTTCCCAGTCAAGGTTCGGCAGGGTTAAACTGGGACCATTCATACGACGCCCGTAACGCAACTGATTGTCGAGTTGCTCAAACGCAGCACGGATACGTTGAAACTCTTCGGGAAACTTCTCCGGCTTATATTGCTTCAGCAACCGGTTATAGCGTCGCTTGAGATCCTTACGATCATAATCATCTTGAAGTTCGAAGAACGCTTCCGGCTGATGAGGAAGCAGGCTCCAATCTGGCTCTGAACTTGATTCACCCACGTGCCATCGCTCCTAATATCTTGAGCACAATGATGACAACGATCCAGATTGTCCAACCCCAACCTCCATCGCTCGATTCTGATTGAGAGTATTGTACTTGCGATGCCTTCGCGGCCTGATACGGTTTGACGGCTTTTAGAATCTCAAACCATTCGTATTCCAGATCGTAAATATCGGGCGCTTCTTTCTCTAAGATCTTGATCGATCTACGAACATGTTTCGCTCGTGCTGCGACCGAGAGTTTTTGCAAGACTCCATCCTTAATCTCAGCCGCTTCTTTCTGCGAAATCACGAGAATCTCTTTCAGGCTATTCAAGAATCCTCGATTAAATTTATCATTGGCAGCTAATTGGGCAAACAACGTTCGGTTTTCTGCCAGGATCAAGAGGCGAGTTGCAGCATTCTTGAGATCTGGGAAATCCTTCAATGGCAAGCCTTGCAGCCTTTGCTGGATAACATCCAACTCGGTTTTCCAAAAGCTGTTTCGAATCCTTGAGATGACGCCAGCGACTTCTTCGCGTTGCTCATAGGAGACGTTTTTCGACTGAACAGAATCGGTTTGAGACTCTTTCGGGACGCGATGGTAGCGGTTCCTCAATGCCATGACGTGTTCGGCGTCGGACAGAGGATTCATTTTTAGCACACGTTGCAGGTATGCTTTCCGTTGCAGCTCAGATCTCGGTTTCGCCTGACTCATCGATTTCCAGTCCATCAATCCCCAGGCTAGAAAGCATCATCAATAGCCCTTGTTTAGTCGTCTCAAAGAAATCTCGATCACCCGATGCCATCGCTTGCTCGAACATATCAAGAGCCTGTTCGATATCCTCGCGGTGCATCGGACTGACTTCACCAATAACACGTTCGACCAACAGCACCAGCCGTTGGTTCTCAACTTGATCGCGTGGATAAAACTTCAGCGATTGCATGCGGTTCACTGCATCATCAACTTCTGACTCGGTTAAATCCTGAGCATGTTGCGTGAAGACTGTACTGAACTTCTTACCAGACATCGGCACGAATGCTTCGACTTCGAGGATCCCACTCATGTCATATGTGAAGCGAACACAAACTTCGGTTCCTGCTGGTCCCGGTGGAATGCCTGAGACCTTGAGGTCACCGAGCTTGAAGTTGTCTTTAACGCGCCGACTTTCACCTTGATAGACAGTGATAGAGACTTCACTTTGGTTCGGCATGACAGTCGAAAAAGATTCTTCCTTCGAAACCGGAATCGTCGTGTTGCGATGAATGACAGGCGTGTAGTACCCCTCCGCCATACGATTACCAAACTGCTTAACGACTTCCACTCCCAACGTGTAAGGACAGACGTCGGTCATCACCATGTCATCGACCGCTGCATCATCCAGAATCAACGCTGCCTGAATCGCGGACCCCAATGCGACGACCTCGTCAGGGTTGTGTTCACACAAAGGTTCGCGCCCGAAGAAATCCTTGATGAAATTCTTCAGGATGGGCATTCGTGTTGCCCCGCCCACCAGAATCACATCGTCGATTTCATCCGGATTGCAGTCTCCATCTCGTAGCGCTTTCCCGATGGGAGTCTTTAACCGGTCCATCAATCTTTGCGATACTTTTGCATAGGCCTCTTGGGTCACTTTGACCTTCTTGCTGTTCTCGTCAACTTCACCCGCTTCGTTCGGTATGCGCACATGGACTTCGTCTTGATTGGAGAAAGCTCGCTTGGCGACATCGCACTCTTGTCTCAGTCGTGAAACTAACAGAGGAGTTTTCATCTCTGCTGGTTCGAGTTGCATCCCCATTGTTTTGAGTACGGTTGCGACCAGACGATCAGTAAAGTCTTCTCCACCGAGAAAACTTTCTCCCGCAGTCGAAATGATTTCTAGTGTCCCTTCAAAGATCTCCATCAGTGTGACATCGAACGTGCCTCCACCGAGATCGATCACAATGATCCTTTTGTCAGCATCTGGTTCGTGGAAGCCGTAGGTCAAAGCGGCAGCGGTCGGTTCGTTAATGATGCGTTTGACTCGTAAGCCAGCCATCTCCCCCGCTTTCTTGGTCGCTTTTCGCTGCGCAT
>JABJMI010000559.1 GCA_018659505.1 Planctomicrobium sp. | reverse complement strand
TGATCATCAAACCAGTACGGTCCTTCCGTGATCACTTCCCGGTACATCGCTTGAGCCTCTTCTGACAACGCCTTGAATTTCTCGGGCATTGCCGTTGCAAGATCGGTCGTCTCAGCCACATCCTCAGCGATGTTGTAGAGTTCAAAATGCGTCAGCTTAGACTCTTTCAACGCCGGAACGACTCCTGCCTTTAACGATCCTCCAACCGGCATATTCGCAGGACCATTCCAACGAGCAACTACCTTCCAGTCCCCATCGCGCAAGGCAACCTGACGATTTCCTGTTCCGCCAAAATAGTGCCAGAAGAGAGGTTTGTCGCGTTTGACTTTCTTGCCATCAATCAGCGGAACGATACTTGTGCCGTCAAGCGTTTTCTGCGTTGGTAACGAAACGTCAGCGAGCTCACAGATTGTCGGTAACAAGTCAACTCCCGAAACCGGTTGATTCGAAATCTGCTTCGGGGCAATTTTACCAGACCAACGAATGATGCCCGGCACTCGAATTCCACCGTCGTAAACATGCAGCTTCATGCCGCGCAACGGTCCCGGCGAACCATGCGATCTCCAGGCACTTCGATAACGATTGAGTGTCTCCGGTCCGTTGTCTGAAGTGAAAACCACGAGTGTCTCTTCTGAGATCTCCAAATCATCCAGCTTCTTCATTAATCTGCCAACAGCGTTATCCATATTCGTGACGTTTGCGTAGTAGAGTGCTTCTCCTTTTTTGTTAGCATCAGGATAATTCTTAACGAGTTGGTCGGGAGAATCAATTGGCTCATGCGGTTCATGGAAGCAAACAAACATGAAGAATGGGTCGTCGCTGTTCTTGTTATCGTCCATCCAATTGATCGCTTCGTTTGCGACTAACTGACAAGAGAATCCCTTTTGCTGACCGACCGATTCTCCATTCCTGACAAAGTTATTCGGATCACGATGCGTCGGGGAAGCGTTATTCTGAGTGGCAAACCAATGATCGAATCCATGATCATTCGGCTGGGTTTGCTGCGGATTATTGAACTTCCCATTCAAGTGCCATTTTCCAACATGGCAGGTTTGATATCCCTTTTGTTTCAACAGGGTCGCGATGCTCTTCTCATCTCTCTTGAGATGCATCGGATTCCCCCCTGCGATCCAAGAGTAAATTCCTGTTCTTGATGGGGTACGTCCTGTCAGTAATCCTGCTCTAGCTGGAGAACAAAGCGGAGACGACGAATAACAATCCGTCAGCCGAATTCCTTCCGCAGCGAGTTGATCCAAATGTGGAGTTTTGATCGTCGAATTCCCAAAGCAACCTAAATCACCATATCCAAGATCATCACAAAGAATCACAAGAAAATTGGGCTGTTCTTTTGCAAACGCTAATGAAGAACAACTGATTGAAATTAAGCAGATGAGAGCGCGGAATAAATTCATAATTCATTCTATATAATTCAGGGAAAATCAGTTGATTGAGCAAGTGAAAACAGGACAGGTTCTGAAGTAGGAATTCCAAATGCAGACAGTTTTTCAGGAATTGATTTTTAGCCACAGAGGACACGGAGAACACTGAGGGAAACAAGAACGAAAGGTTCCCTGCCTTCTTAACTCTGTGCCCTCGGTGATCTCTGTGGCAAATTTCCAATAAATATCGATGTCAGTTCTTTTGATAGCCTACGGGAATTCCGTTCAGTGGCTGAGGCGATACAAATGAACTCTACATCAACATCACTAAGCCTTCGAGTTGACGTAGATTTGCATAGACCTCGAGAACCTGATCTGCTGATTCCATTTCTTGCTCGACGGTCACGCTCGTGTGGCGACCACCGGAGGTTGTTCTCGTCGAGAAGGCTGGCTCAACGCCCTCCTCGAGAACAGCGCAAACGGCAGCTAAAGTCCGACCCACAAAATGGTCGCTCGCGAGTCCGATGACTTTGAAGCGAAATTCACATGGGAAGTCATGAATTGATTCTAACAATTCTTTATCTGGTGAGCCGTCTGACATGATTTCCCTTCTCGTTTCTCACAATTCACTCCCGTATTCTCAACCTAAACAAAACCAGATCAAGTCATAAAACTTGATCTGGTTTGAAGATGATATTAAACGCGACTCAGCTTAACGAATCAGCATGACTGGTGTCGTTAACATCACTCTTTCAGTTGTCAGGAAATCCAACTGCATGAGTGCCTGTTGAACCATGCGGATTCGCACAGGATCAATGTGTTGCAATGATGGCTCAATGGCTGACCAAAGCCCAAGTGAAAGTCGTCTGTTATTACCTTCGTCTTGTTGTGGACTCAGATCCTGAATGAGCATTTCCAGGATATTCTTACCCTCTGGCTCGGTGCGAATTTCATAATCCTCAAGTTGGAGGTCTTCCACGAGATAGGTAATGGCATCATCTAACGTACCGAGTTCATCAACGAGACCAAGGTCGAGTGCTTGGGCACCAGTGTAGACTCGTCCGCCTGCAATATCATCAATTTCTTTCGTGAGCTTATCCTTACGACCAGTCGTCACATGATCCTTGAAGACACCATAGATTGAATCCATCCATGCCTGAAGTTCTTCTTTTGCTTCTGGCTCAAACGGCTTCGACGAGTAGAGAATTCCGGCTTTGTCGCCACGTTCAATCGGGACGAAGTTGACTCCAACTCGGTTCCATAGCTGAGCTGTTGCCAGCTTGCCCGAAACAACTCCGATAGAACCTGTGATTGTGTTTGCGTTAGCGAAGATACGATTCGCTTTGCAGGAAACATAATATCCACCACTGGCAGCGTAATTCCCCATGGAAACGACAACTGGTTTCTTCTCTTGCAATTCGGAAATTGCCTGAAGCATGATTTCGCTCGCTGTTGCAGAACCTCCGGGAGAATTCACTCGAAGCACCACACCTCGCACACGAGGTTCGACAGCGAGTTTGTCGAGAGTTTTACGAATTTCTTCGCTGAAGGCGCCTTCTGTTGCTCCAAACGGAGAGACTTGTTTTTTGCCGAGGTAAATCGCGCCATCGATGTGAACAACGACGATTGCATCTTTAGTCGATCTTCTTTTCTGTGGACCAGCGATGATATCTGCCCAAAGGCTCAGAGCAGCGAATGGATTGTTAAGATCAATTTCAGGACCGCTTTTCTTTCCGTAATTCTTGTTAAATTTAACGGTCACTCCGTGTTCTTTTTTGATGTGTGCGGTCAACTGCTCCCGAGTCATGACTTCGTCAGTCAGCTTAGCTTCCTTGGCAGTCTCTGCTGAGAACAAACCTTGATTGATCCATTTCTCAACTTGCTTGTCGTCAACGCCTCGCCCTTGGGCGATTGTGTCCTTCAGACCAGCGAAAATTCCATCGTACAACCATTTATTCATTTCCTGGGCTTCTGGGCTTGGTCCCTTTCGCATGAATGTTTCAGCCGCACTTTTGTAATCTCCACAGGTGAGAAAATCTGGCTGCACGGATAGCATGTCGAGCAAACCACGCAGATACATTTGCTCCCCGTAAATCCCGTTGACCCAG
>JABJMI010000747.1 GCA_018659505.1 Planctomicrobium sp. | reverse complement strand
CGGATTCGCTGCACCGTGAGTCCGGGGACCAAGACTCCGTCTTCTGTAAAGATCGCCCGTTTGAAATTGCGGATGACTCGTTCGGGAACAATCGTCAACTGAACCCGGTCTTGCCCAACGGGATGCACGAGCATGTCTACCTTGAATCCGTATCGTTTGTGCATCTCAGCCGGTGTTCCCGGAACTGGATTGGTAACCGGGAAGGAAAACTCTCTTCCACATTGCAGGCTGGCCGGCTCGTCCGCCAATGTCACGACCTTCGGTCGTGACTGAATGTTGACCAGCTTCCCATTTTGAAGCGCATCGAGCAAAACGTTGAACTCCGTCGTCTCGACCACTTTGTTGTAAGGCGGATTGCCTCTTCCCGCAGCGGTTTGTCGAATGACTTGGTTGAAAGCATTGCCAAAGAACGAGAAGTCGATACCCACGGCTCGCAACTGAGCGGGTTTGAGTTCGCCGACAACCACGGAGATCATGTACTGCTCGTTCACACCGAGGAGCTTTTCGAGATGCGTGATTTCGGTTTGCAAGCGTGTCAGTTCATGTCGTTTCTCATCGAGAATCTTGTGATGACTGATTCGGGCTGCCGCTAGTTTCTGGGACAGTTGATCTGCTTCTCGGTTCAGGTCAGCGGCACGGAGATGTCTGATCGCCGACTCCAGATGGAACAACGTCGATTGTTGAGTTTGAGCTCGGTTCGCAAAGACTTGCGGAGGAGCTTGATAAACTACGGGGTTCGGCATGACCTTGGATGGAACCGTCTGTGGTCGAGGAGAGACGACTTGTGGAGGGCATTGTTGCCCCGGGCTGGAGGACGTATTTCCCACCGCGACGGCGGAACTCACGACCACAGCGTGAGGTTCATGAGCACATTGTTATTGAGAGTCATCCTGAACGTTCGTCAAAGCGACGAGTGCTAAACAACCGGCAAACCAGCAATCCATAGTTCAACTTCCTTGTCCTATAAAATAAAATCCTTCTGGTCGGAAATATATCCAGAATCTTGAAATTCCTACAAGACCAATATCAGTTCCGTAGTTCCGTAGGGCGGGACAAGGTGGTACGACGCCGATCCACCATATCGTGGGATGGAAAGTGGTGGGTCTGCATCGCTACCGCGATTTGTCGCACGCTGCGGTACTTTTCTCTTTCCATTCGCACTTGATGACCGATACTATAGGTCTATCGATTATTCTTCCCATGGAACGAAACTTATGCCTCCTCTTCCACAACATGCCACGAATCACCTGAGCGCTTTCTCGCGTAGAGAACTCTTTCAGCGAGCGGGGGCAGGGATTGGGTCGGTGGCTTTGTCGGCGTTGCTAAATGATCAGTTGCTGGCTTCGGACAGTCAAACACATTTTCCTGCCAAAGCGAAGAATGTGATCTTTATTCACATGGTCGGAGCGCCCTCGCATCTGGATCTTTTTGACTATAAGCCTGAGTTGCAAAAGCTGACGGGGGAATTGGTTCCGGATGATCTTTGGGAAGGCTTGCGACTAGCTTTCATTCGCGAGCAACCGAAGTTATTGGGAACACAATTTAAGTTTCAGAAGCATGGTGAGTCGGGGGTTGAACTCTCTGAGGTGATGCCACATTTGGCTTCTGTTGCGGATGAACTTTGTGTGATCAAGTCGCTGCACACGGAGCATTTTAATCATGCTCCGGCACAGTTGTTCTTTCAAACAGGATTCCCCCGCTTTGGCCGTCCATCATTAGGCTCGTGGGTCAATTATGGCTTAGGGTCTGAGAATGAAAACCTGCCCGGCTTTGTTGTTCTCATCACAGGCAATGTGGCAGGTGCTGGAAACTCGCTGTGGGGCAGTGGGTTTCTACCCAGCGAACAGCAGGGAATAGAATTTCGTACAGCGGGTGACCCGGTCTTATTTCTTTCCGATCCACCGGGCATTCGTTCGGCTGATCGCAAGCGAATCATCGATAAGATCAACAGTTTGAATCAGGTACAGTTAGCCAATGTCGGCGACCCGGAAATTGCGACTCGTATTACACAATACGAACTCGCCTATCGTATGCAGTCCGCTGTCCCCGAACTGATGGATATTAAAGACGAGTCGACAGCGACTCACGAGATGTACGGCACACAACCGGGCAAAACCAGTTTTGCGAATAACTGTCTACTCGCCAGACGTTTGGTTGAACGCGGAGTTCGTTTCGTGCAGCTTTATGACCAAGGCTGGGATCATCACGGGAGTGTCTTTCCGAATATCCAGAAGAAAAGTAAAGAAGTCGACCAACCGATCGCTGCGTTGATTACAGATCTGAAACAACGAGGATTACTGGATGAGACTCTTGTTGTCTGGGGAGCTGAATTCGGACGGACTCCGATGTTGCAAGGCAAATCAAACAGCGGCGTCACCAAAACCGTAGGACGTGATCATCATAAAGATGCGTACTCAGTTTGGATGGCTGGCGGAGGAGTCAGAGGAGGCATGACCTATGGCAAGACTGACGATATCGGCTTTCACGTCGCTGAAAATCCGATGCACGTCAACGACTTTCACGCCACCATTCTGCATCTATTGGGCATGAACCACGAAAAGCTGACCTTCAAATTCCAGGGGAGAGATTTCCGGCTGACTGACGTCGCTGGCAAAGTTGCGCACGATGTGATTGCGTAGTGGCAACCAGAGAGTAAGTATACCTGCACAAGTTTTTTAGTTTAACGGCAAGCCGTAAGCGTCAAAGTTGAAAAACTGACGCCTTCGGCTTGCCGTTAAACAAATGACCCTCAACAAATTGCCAAATGCTCACTACTCCAAATCAAGAGTTTGCATTGCTTGCATGAAGTATTCGAATTCGTCTTTGCAGCACGGGCATGATTGCAGATGCAATTTCACTTCAGCGAATTTTTCACGCGGGCTGAGACCTTGCAGGTGGACTTCGGCATAATGTGCGATATGTTCCAAACATCCATCGCAGTCCATCAAATCTTCTTTTGCTTCCGCGACCATCTCCAGCAGTCGGTGCAGCTTGTCGTTCGAGAAAGTCATGTTATGCACCTCCAGCTAAAATGCTTTGGATCTCTTCGGGTGAGACGCCCGATGATTCAAAGCTTTGTTTCAGTTTCAATCGTGCATCGTGCATCATTTTGTAAACGGCATTCCGATTCGTTCCCATGCGATCAGCGATGTTTTCCACAGGCATTCCTCCAAGCAAGGCTTGGATCACCGTCTTCTGCTTCTCTGTTAAATCCGTTTCGATATGTTCTCTTAATTGATCGTAGAGGGCTTGCCGATCGATTGAGTCCTCCGCACTTCGGACGTCAGTTTCTCCAAGGTCGAGAGTATTATTTTCACCGTGGATGACCTGTTCCAGGGAGACATCACGGAAGTGTCTTCGACGAAGCTCGCTAACTGCGGTTCGCACAGCGATTGCCATTGCCCAGGTTGTAAAGCGACTGCGTCCTTCGAAAGAATCGAGACTATTGAGAATTCTCAATAGAGCGTCTTGGGCAATGTCCTCTGCAAACGCATTATCGACACCTCTTGAAGCAAAGCTCTTTAGGATTCCTCGGACCAAGATCACTCTCAACTGAGAGATCGCTTCCTCGCGAGTTTCCCCCTCGGCATTCAATCGTTCGACCCAGTTCATGGAAGCGACCACTTCAGATTACCTCCAGTGCAATTTCAAAAACGGTTGTGTGATCTGATCTATCGGCAAAGAACTGCGATGAAATTCTGCGACTAGGAAATGACAGGCAGCGACACCAACATCGACCCCGCTGCTTGTTGCTGTTCGAGCGGCGTTGGCTCACCCTCTTCGGAGAGAATGGAATCGACAAAGAAGTAGAGCAACTGCCGAATCTCGTCTGATTCGACTGCATCAGCTAATGCTTCTGAGCGTTCACGTGATTTCTCGACCAAGCCTTCTGCTGTCTCAAAGGCTCCGCAGTTTGTGAAGATGCGACGCAGTTTACCGATACGCATCAGGTCGTTCCCGGTTGATTCGTAAATCTCTCGAATCTCTTTTCGCTGTTCCTCTGTTGCAGACTTCAACGCTAAAGCGAGTAGCACTGTGGGGCGAAGTGCGAGTGCATCTTGACCGGCGACCAGTTTATTGTCGTCGTCGCCTCGCCAGTCTTTTAAGTCGTTTAAGATTTGGAAACCAACCCCTAACTGGCGACAGAATTGAGGAATCATTTCGCGATAGGCATCGATCTCTCCAGACATGCGAATGCCGGAGAACAAAGCGGCTTCGAAAGCTGGAGATGTTTTCAGGGCGTAAATCTGCAAGGCATCCAGCGGAGTCATGTTCCAGTCTGGAGCTGCCTGCCATGCCATCTCAGCACCTTGACCATCACACAACTTGATGTGTGCAGCTGCCATGCTATCGAGAATATCGCAGGCAACATCGCTGCCGAGTTCGCTGCGAGATTCATTCACCAAGCGATAACCGAGACCGATCAGGTAATCTCCGATGTTGATCGCTGAACCAGTACCGTGCGTTCGGTGAAGGGTTTCGCGACCGTATCGATAGAGGTCATTATCCTGTATGTCGTCATGAATCAGTGAAGCTTTGTGAAACGCTTCAATCGCCATCGCGACTTTACAAACCGCTGGGGAGAAATTCACTCCCTGCTCACGGTCGTGACGACCGTTGACGATTTCACCACCAGTGGCAGCGTCATAAGCAGCGAGGGTAATAAACGGTCGAAAACGCTTTCCGCCGTTGGCGAGCCAATCGAAAGCGACTTGTTCCGTAAGACCGAGCGGAGACTTCGCTTTCTCTGGAGTGTTACTTCGCACGCGAGGCAGAAGTTCGTCAAAGCGATTGGTGAACAAGTCGACCGAACTGCGCATCAGCGGGATGTAACTTCGAGTTTCCTGCTCTTCGATTGGTTCGTATTTATCAAGAACTTCCCAAACCCACGCTTCATCCAGCGATGTGTTTTTACAGTCACCGGAATGCAGAGGAACTGCAAACGATGGGACGCCAGCAATGAGAACCTTATCAATCGCTTTTTCTAAAACATTGAGACAAGCGACACCAAGGATGCCGTCGACGTAACCTTCTACAATGATCTTCAGAACGATTGGCGAGCCTTCAGCGACAAGCACTTTATACCCGAGTTGGTCAGCTCGAACTTTGTAATCCGCGATGGAACAGGCACCACACTTCTCGCAATCAAGTCCGAAGTCATCGTACTCTGCCGGGCAGCCTTCCGCATGTTTTAAGCAATGCGGCAATAGCAGCATTCTGCGTTCAAACGGTGTAGCAAGGAATTGCTTCTTCCAGAAGTAGTTGCCGATCATGACCATCGCGTAGCCGAGATACTTCTCTGGCTGATCGATTTGCTCCAGGAACTCGCGCGCCCACTTCTCTAAGTCATTTCGGTTGAATGCGTGAGTCTTGTCGAGCTTCTTAGCAAAAACTTCTGCATCAGCTTTAATGAATTCGCGCAGCGAGAGTGTCTCGGGAACCGCTTTGAGATGAGCGGTACTCTTACGGCGATTTTTTTTCTTTGGGCGCGGAGCATCTTCTTCAGAGTGAATCGGATTTTCCCTCGAACCATTTGTGGAAGCAGTCCCGTTTGGCTTCGTTTGAACAGTTTCCAGTGAGGATGTATTTGAGTCTGCCATATCCACGTTTGAAGAGGCCGCGGACGACGAGTTTGTCGCAATGTCCAACGTCTGCTCCTTTATATTTTCTCGTCATGTAACATGACGAATTCGATGCAAATCTCGACCGCGCGCTATCTAAAGTCGATCAGTGAATGCTGATGAGCGAATTAACAAACACTGTTACACTCTTAGTGTTCAAATTGTTCCGTCACTTGGCAAGTGTTGATTGCTCGCCGTAAGGCACTTGCAGCAAAAATGATCGGATACAACCGCTCAAAATACCATAATTTGGCGAAATAGAAACCGATAGGGGCCGTTTCGCCGATGCGACCAGCGTCGATACTCTCTAACAGCCAGTTTAGACCGGCAGCGACTTCTGTCGACGCAACTTCATAAGAAAGAAGGACTTCCACTGCTAGAGAGGTCTCTTCAACAGTCGAAGGAGACCCAGGATAGCCACCCCAGCCACCATCTGAGTTCTGTGATGTTTGCAGCCATCTCAATCCATTTTGTGCCTCAATTGTGTTTAGCTGCCCAGTGTCTCGGTACGCTGCGACAACTTTTGCAGTCCCATAGAGTGGGTTGATTTCTTCGGGAGCGTCTTGATTTCCAAACCAGAGCGGTAACCAGGAACCATCTGCTTGTTGCCGTTTGACGAGGAATTGAAATCCTTTTTGTATAGAACGATCAATCTTATCAGGATTTTCCAACAATTCCTTTGCAGCGTTCAATGCTCGAAGACAATGGGCTGTGATATCGGGCGAACTTCGATCAAAGGGAAGT